>CAVJWR010000010.1:5773-26196 GCA_963653155.1 Limosilactobacillus gorillae | reverse complement strand
GGTTGAATCCTGAGGCGACAAGCTCAGGATAGTACTCGAACGGATATAGCCAGAATAACCGGAACTGGTCATCCGGATTCATGCGCGGACCTGCCGCCGCAAAAGACCAGTCCGCCGCAAAGGCGAACGCAAACGCAAAGATCAGTTTCCGCATTTGAACACCTCCACCGAAAAGCGAAGCCACTTGTCCTTGCCACGGTCATCCGTGACCCACACCTTGTTTTCCGTGCCCCACCTGACGGCCTTTGTCACTTCAACACGGAATTCGCGGTCACCATCCGTTTTCGGATCATATTCGCCGATCAGCACGTCGTTCACCCAAACCATCAACTGCTGACGCTGCGCCCCGAACCACATCTCCACCACATCACAGCCGACTGGCTTGGGCGGCAGAGTGAACGCCTCCCCTTCGGCCGATACCGACAGGAGCCTGATGAGATCATGGTCGTTCGCCGGATTCTGGGAAGGAGGCAGAGCGGATGAGGCACGGCGATGTTCGCGGCGTTCACGCACAAGCTCATGGACAAGCGACTTTACGGAATCATCGGGATCGCCAGCCATTGCCTTGGCGGCAATGCGCCCCTTCGCGGGATCGGCGGCAAACAGGCTGTACAGGGCATACCGCCGGACACTCGCATCGGCATCACGCAGAAATGACTCGGCCGCATCCGCGCCACCCTTCTCGATCTCGGCCCGTACCATGCGTCGATGCATTACGTCGCCTTTGTTCCCAACCGCACAATCCTGCGCCAACGCACCAAGCGTTGCCACGGCCAATATGATTGACAATATCCGTCTCATACGCCACCAATTATCTCACAGCGCACTACTCCCCGCAACCTCCACTTTTGGGTAGGGTGCGAAGAAAAAAAAATCAAGTGGGGCATCCGGATTTCCCGAACGCCCCACTTTGGCACATGCGGCCTTCAAGCCGCATTATTCACCGATGGAATTACATCATTCCATCCATGCCCGGCTGGGCGCCATGCCCGCCGCATCCGCAAGAATCCTTCTTCTCGGGAATGTCCGTGACCATGCAGTCGGTCGTGAGGAGAAGACCCGCAATCGAGGCCGCGTTCTGCAGTGCGCAGCGCGTCACCTTCGCAGGATCCACCACGCCGCACTTCAGCAGGTCGGCATACTCGCCGGTGCGCACGTTGTAGCCGTTCGTGCCGGCGGCCTTCTTCACGTTGGCGATGACAAGCGCGGCTTCCTGTCCGGCATTCGTCACGAGCTTGCGAAGCGGAGCTTCGATCGCGCGGGAGATGATGTTCGCGCCAACTTTCTCGTCGCCTTCGAGGTTAAGTGCGTCAATCGCCTTCTGGCAACGGAGGTAGGCAACGCCGCCGCCGGGGACGATGCCCTCTTCAACCGCAGCGCGGGTCGCGTGGAGAGCGTCATCGACACGATCCTTCTTCTCCTTCATGGCAGCCTCAGTGGCCGCGCCGACCTTGATGATCGCAACGCCGCCGGAGAGCTTTGCAAGGCGCTCCTGAAGCTTCTCGCGGTCATAGTCGCTCGTCGTCTCCTCGATCTGCTTCTTGATCTGGTCAACACGGGCCTTGATGTCCGCGCTCTTGCCGAGGCCTTCGACGATCGTGGTGTTGTCCTTGTCGACCGTGACCTTCTTGGCGCGGCCGAGCATGTCGAGACCAACGTTCTCAAGCTTGACGCCGAGATCCTCGGAGATGAGCTGTCCGCCCGTAAGGATTGCGATATCCTGAAGGATTGCCTTGCGGCGATCACCAAAGCCAGGAGCCTTGACGGCGCACACCTGGAAGCTTCCGCGGAGCTTGTTCACCACGAGCGTGGCAAGGGCTTCGCCTTCGACATCCTCGGCGATGATCATGAGCGGACGGCCGCTCTTCGCGACGGCCTGAAGCACCGGCAGGAGTTCCTGCAGATTGGCGATCTTCTTCTCGAAAAGGAGAATGTACGGGTTTTCAAGCTCGCACTCCATCTCCTCGGGATCCGTCACGAAGTACGGCGAGAGATAGCCCTTGTCGAACTGCATTCCCTCGACGACATCAAGCGTCGTCTCAAGGGTCTTGGCCTCTTCAACGGTAATCGTGCCGTCCTTACCGACCTTGTCCATCGCCTCGGAGATGATGCTGCCGACCTCGGTCTCGCCATTCGCGGAAAGCGTCGCGACCTGGGCGATCTCATCTGCGCTCTTGACCTTCTTGGCCTGCTTGGCGATCGCCTCGACGACAGCCGCAGTGGCCTTGTCGATGCCGCTCTTGAGAGCCGTGGCATTGGCGCCAGCCGTGAGGTTCTTGAGGCCTTCGCGATAGATGGACTCCGCAAGCAGCGTCGCCGTGGTGGTGCCGTCGCCCGCGACGTCGTTCGTCTTCGAAGCGACTTCCTTCACCATCTGGGCGCCCATGTTCTCAAAGGGATCGGCAAGCTCGATCTCCTTGGCTACGGTAACGCCATCCTTGGTGATCTGCGGAGAGCCGAACTTCTTGTCGAGAATCACGTTGCGGCCGGAAGGGCCGAGCGTGGACGTGACAGCCGCGCTGAGCTTCTCAACGCCGGCGAGAATCTTCTGACGCGCATCTGCGTCGAACTTAATCTGTTTTGCCATGATAGAATCCTTTGCTAATTTACGATTTGCGATTTATGGTTTACGATCGCATTTATTGATTTGAAGATTTCAATATCCCAATGCCGAGATCATTCAATTCAATCAAATCAAACCGGTGAACCATAAATCCCATACTTTTCTGTTGCTTACTTTTCGACAACGCCGAGCAGGTCCTCTTCGCGGACGAGCTGCAGCTTCTTGTCGCCTATTTTAACTTCCGTGCCGCCATATTTCGGCAGGAGAACGGTATCGCCAGCCTTGACATCAAACGAAATCTCCTTGCCATCCTTGTCAGTCTTCTTTCCGACGGCGACAACCTTGCCCTGCATGGGCTTCTCCTTCGCGGAGTCGGGAATGATGATGCCGCCAACGGTCTGCTCTTTCTCTTCAATGGGCTCGACCAGCACACGGTCGCCCAGAGGTCTGATTTTCATTCTTTATGTGTCCTTTCGGTTAGTTGTTTTGCCTTGTGCGCATTACATGATTCTTTGCGTCCGGCTTGGCTGGCAACCTTTCGCCAGGCCAAGCCGAACACGGTTATTTACTTCATCGTGAAGTCCGCATCGACGACATCGTCGCCGCCCTTCTTGCCGTCGCCGCTCGGCTGATCGCCACCGGGCGGCGGAGTGCCAGCACCCGGAGGCGGCGTACCGGCGCCAGAGGCTGCGGCTCCGGCCTGCTGCGCGGAGCTGTACATCTCCTGCGCGACCGGCTCCATCGCCTTCATCAGGGCCTCCTGCTTCGCCTTGATCGTTTCGATTGGCGTGGAGGCATTCTTCAGAGCCTCCTGCAGATCCTTGAGCGCGGACTCAACCGGGGCCTTTTTGCCGGCATCGATCTTGTCGCCCGCATCCTTCAGGGTCTTCTCGACCTGAAACGCAAGCCCATCGGCCTTGTTCCTGATCTCAACCTCTTCGTGGCGCTTCTCGTCCTCCGCCGCATGCATTTCGGCATCCTTCCGCATCTTCTCGATCTCTTCCTTGGAGAGGCCGCCAGCTGCGGTGATCGTGATCTTCTGCTCCTTCTTGGTGCCGAGATCCTTGGCCGAGACATTGAGAATGCCGTTGGCGTCAATGTCGAACGTCACCTCTATCTGAGGGACGCCACGAGGCGCCGGCGGAATTCCATCAAGGTTGAAATTGCCGAGCGACTTGTTGTCGCGGGCCATCTTGCGGTCACCCTGGAAGATTGCGATCGTCACGGCCGGCTGGTTGTCCGCAGCCGTCGAGAACACCTGCGACTTCTTCGTCGGGATCGTGGTGTTGCGCTCGATGAGCGGGGTAAGCACACCGCCGAGCGTCTCGATTCCGAGCGTGAGCGGAGTCACATCCAGCAACAGCACATCCTTGACCTCGCCCTTGAGGATCGCGCCCTGAATGGCCGCGCCGATGGCAACGACCTCATCCGGGTTGACGCCCTTGTGGGGCTCCTTGCCGAAGAGCTTCTTCGCCTGTTCCTGAATGCGCGGCATACGGGTCTGTCCACCGACAAGCACAACCTCATCGACCGTAGAAAGCCCAGCATCGGCCATGCACTTGCGGCACGGACCGGACGTGCGCTCGATCAGCTCGTCGGTGAGCTGTTCAAGCTTCGCCCTCGTGAGCGTCATCTGCAGGTGCTTCGGGCCATTCTGGTCGGCCGTGATGAACGGCAACGAAATGTCGAACGTAGTTGCGGACGAAAGTGCGCACTTGGCATTCTCAGCGGCCTCTTTAAGGCGCTGGCGGGCCATCATGTCGCCAGAGATGTCAATCCCCTGCTCCGCCTTGAAGCTATCGATCAGCCAACGCATGATCGCCTGGTCGAGATCGTCGCCGCCAAGGTGCGTATCGCCGTTCGTGGCCTTCACCTCGAACACGCCGTCACCAATGTCGAGCACGGAGATATCGAACGTGCCGCCACCGAAGTCGTACACCGCGATCTTTTCGTTCTTCTTCTTGTCGAGACCATACGCAAGCGATGCGGCTGTAGGCTCGTTGACGATGCGCAGCACCTCAAGGCCGGCAATCGCGCCGGCATCCTTCGTCGCCTGACGCTGCGCGTCGTTGAAGTACGCCGGCACCGTAATTACGGCCTGCGTGATCTTCTCGCCGAGATAAGCCTCTGCATCGCGTTTCAGCTTCGAAAGGATCTTTGCGGATATCTCCTGAGCCGAATACTCGCGGCCCTCCACCTTCACGGCGGCATCGCCGTTCTTTGCGGCGCAAACCTCGTAAGGCACCATCTTGATCTCTTCCGCCATTTCGTCATAGCGACGACCCATGAAGCGCTTGATCGAATAGATTGTGGACTTCGGGTTCGTCACTGCCTGACGTTTAGCCGCCTGGCCAACCAGCTCTTCGCCAGTCTTCGTAAATGCGACAATCGACGGCGTAGTACGCGCACCCTCGGCGTTGGGGATCACGACCGGCTCACCGCCCTCCATAACCGCCATACAGCTGTTGGTGGTTCCCAAATCAATTCCTAAGACTTTTGCCATATTCTTTTCTCCTTGCCGAAACGGTTCACACAGCCTGTCTTACTTTCCTGTGCCTTCACCGCTTCATTTTAATCTTCGCCACAAGATATGCATTCCGTGTGCCAACTGTGCAATGCCGCAAATACGGCATAAAATCGCACATACTTTAAGATAAAACTGTGCCATGTGTCATTGCGCCACAATGACACAGTGACATGGAGCAAGCCGTCGTCTGGTTGGAGACTGCGGCATTGGCCTAAAATCCCTGTCCAGTCAATGTCACCGGTCCAAGGATGCCTGACGGAACGAACGGGTCTGCCTTGTCGGGGTTGAATCCTGGCCTATGTAGAATCCAAGTCTTTCGTTGCGACTCTGGCAATCCAAGGTCGTAGATCACACGGTTTCGCCAAGTGTTCATGACTTCGATCCGCAGTCGGTTCACACCTGGTTTCGTGAATTCTCCGATGTCGCAGACATAAGGCTCGCACCAGAGTGTGCGAACCCTTCTTCCGTTCACGAACACAATCGCCACAGACTCTACCCGGCCAAGCGAGAGCGTCAGCGGCTGGCCTTCCACCGGTGGCAAGCCAAATTCGGTCTCGTATGTGACAGTCCCAGAATAGGCCCGAGCCTCGCGCGCAAATCCGGGAATGTCCGTCCAAGACATCGGAACCTCAAGACGCACATGCTCCGGCGTACCCCAGCCCTTTGCGAACGACAAGTCCCATCCCTTAAGTTCGCGTGACGCGAATTCACGTACGCCTTCCGATTTTCTCCAACGGCCTCCCGAACAGATTCCGAACTCGACAAACAAGCTCCGTGATGGTGGAATTTCCAGCAGCATGCCATTGGTCCATTCCCTGCATTCCTCCGAGACGGGATCGTATACGCAAGCATTTCCGACCGCACGGAACGTGACACGCCCAGAATATCCATTAGTCCCCGCCGCCACAAAATACCTATCGCCGCCATCAAGCATACGGTGAATCCACATGAAATCCTCGCTTTGGCCATCACCAAGAGACGGTTCTGTCGCGACATCCTTCGGGAATGCGGACAGCGTACGCGACAATGCCGCCTTGTCCCCATAGACAACCTTGCCGCCGGCCATCGACAGATGATCGAGCGCTCTCCTTGTAGCCGGGCGCATGCAGAACGGATCCGGGACCCAAACCACTCTCCATTTCGTGCCTTCCGGTATAGTGAAAAGCCCGTCTTTTACGGTCAGCCGATTTGTCAGGACATCGTGGTTGAGATAGTCCGCCCTGAAACCCTCCGGAAACGCGAATTCCTCATCTGGCTTATGGTCAACGGCATCGCCAAGATACCACAGGACATCCTGCGACGGATGCCCTGCTTCCAGCAGTTCCTCGCAACGCGCAAGCCACGCCGTGAATTCCGGCATTGCCTTCCACCATGTCTGAAGCCTCGTGAACGAGGTTCCGTTGTATCCGCCCATGCACCCTCCCGGCGGCAACGCATCCGGCTGCGGAACGTGCGTGTAGCTCTGCAGCGCAAGGTGCGTCACGCCTCGCGCAAAGGCGCGATTTGCCGTGTCCTGTAGATCGCGAAGCTTCTCGTCCCATGAAATCCCCCCCATTCGGTGAACGCTTCAGCCATCACGCGCCGTTTCCCGTAGATGTGCGCCGCAGATGCGCATGGCCGTATCGACTTGTACGCAAAGCACCCCACATGCCCACGGGACATTGGAGAATGCGGATGCCAGAATTCGCACATCGGCGCATCGCAGTATTTCCAGTATTCAAGTATGTCTCCGCACACGACGTCCCCGAACGCCGTCTCGTAATACGCCTCTATGCCGGACTCGCGGGCAAGCTCGGACATTCGCCCATAGTAGTTCTTCGTTATGAGTTCGCCATTCGTGCGTCGCCAGTCCGTCAGGAACCGTTCCGTTTCGGATGGCGAGCCGACGATCCATCCAAACAGCGCCGGTAGCCACGGACGAAGCCGATAAGAGGTAGTTCCCTCGAAATACCGCTCCATGCTTGCCGTCCAGGTCTGACCGAAGCATTCCCAGCTGTCGACAAGCATAGCCCGCATCTTCCCCTTAAGGACGCCTTCGTTGAGTCGGCGTATGTATCCGTCGAAACAGGCCTCAATCCCCTTTGGATCAAGCTTGTCGCACTCCCATCCCGTAGCGGATTTCGGCGCAGGAGAGTTGACGCGCTTGGAATTTACGTGTCCGCATCTGACCACCGTCCAACGACCCTTCGGCACGATCCAACGATCATTTCCAGTGATGTCCACAGCCGTTGCGGGATCGATCCATGACGCCCGCCCCTGCTCCGGCGGCGGCTGGCGCAACAGCGAACGAAGGGTGCGTCCACTCTTCCCCTGCCAGTCGGTATGTCTCGCCGAACTTCGGAACACCGGATCCCGAAACGCAACGATAGGGTAGTCGTGCTCAACCGTCACGCGCCATTCAGAGCCGGTCTGTTCGCCACAAGCCACGGTGAGCGGCAAGGCATAGTCTCGCCAGTTTGAAGTAGGCACAGGCGTGGCAACGACATTTTTCCACTTCCCGTCCACGGAAACGTCAAGCCGTATCCGCAGCCACGGCTGATGGTACGTATACGATTTGTTCCATAGGACACATGGCTGAAAATCCACGGATCGCACCGTGACGGGTTCCGCAAAGCGGTATGTCCGCACATCCCCATCCACCGAAACCGACACAGACTTCAGCTCGCTCTCCAATCGATCCCCTTCCGGCGTCTTGAACGCCAACACCGCTATATCCCGCCAATCGGAATCGACATCGCGAAACTCGTTGGGAATTTCAGGAAGGCAATATGTCTCACCTTCTGAGAAATCTGCGCGTGACATCGCCAGATCGCGTTGGCAATGGTCAAGGTCTATCCATGGCCCGCCGGACTGGGACCACCCTGGGCAGTTCTGGACGGTCAAGGCAAGCCCGAGGCGTTCGCATTCGTCCCCAAGAAACCTTATCGCGTCAAACCACTTGTCGCTCATGCACAGGACCTGATCTCGACAGTCAGGCCATACGCCTACATCGTTGCGGTGGATATGGAAAAAGTGGACTCCAGACAAGCCAGCACCCTTGATGGCCTCAAGGTCAAGTCCAAGCCCGTCTTTCCTCACGTTTCCGCCCATGAACTCCAGCCAGACCTCAGGTCCGCGCACGCCATCCGCCTCCTGTACGCCGAAGGCCGTGAACATCGCCGCAAAGGCAAACGCCGCAATACCGCTCTTCATGGATGCGTCCGTTTCAACGCTCACCATGCGCAAGCGAACACGCATGATGGCATTTCGTGAGATTAAACACACGGACTTCAAGCGGCTTGAGGTCTGCCTCGTAGGTGGAAAAGCCAGACACATCAAGTTTAGCCCTGCCCGATTCACAGGAAGTGTTGACCACTACAAGGTAGACATCACCTCCATGCGCAAGGGCACGGGCGCGGACAGAGCCAGTCTGTCCAGACACGCCAATTTCCGGCTCATCTGTCAGCAATACCGGCATGAAGCGCCTGACCTCCCACGCAACATCCATGAGATCTGCCCAACGAGTCTCAAAGGTATTCTTGCCGCCATTATTGTTAAGCAGGTCGCCATACTTGAAATATATGATCCCATTGGCGCCTTCGACGATCGCCTGCCATGTCATGTTTCGTATCTCGTCACGCGTCGGGGGGCGTCCATCCTTGCGCGAATAGTTCGCCCAGCTGAATATCTGTGGCACGACCCAAACGGCCCTTCCACTCGTCTGTGAACGCTGGAGGCCAACGGCTTCTGCGACATCGGATATCGGATTGTTGGGTATCGGATACGGGTCGCAACCCGCCACGTCGAACGCGCCAAGGTAGTGTTCGGAGAACTCCCAGTTGTTCATGACAGCCCACACCGGGTGGTTAGGGTCGACCCTTTCAAGAAAACTGCGCCGCCTCACAAGCTGCGGCAGCATCGTGATGGGCAATTCGTCGAACGCATACCATGCGAGCAGGGCTGGATGGCCCTTCACTGAATCCACGTATGCCGCGAGCTGCGGTTCCTCGTCCGCCACCGACTTCACGGACTTCGCCGTGTCGCCAAATCCCGCGAAGTAATGGTTCACACCCGCTATGACCTTGAGGCCGTTTGCGGCGGCACGGTCAAAATCATCCCGGCTCGGCGCCCCATATACCATGAGGGTATTGAACGGCCCACCTTTGAAGCGTCCTATGTGGCTTTCGCCGACTCCGCCATACACTCCAAAAGGGAAGAATCTGCGGCCGTCCACAACTGTGCGACCCTTGGTGTCTATCCATACGCGCGGAGACCTGCCTGTCGAAACGTTCTCGTACCGGTATCCGACCTTTTGCGGCGGAGGCAGCTTGACCTCCCTCACAGATATGCTGTCGAACCTCGCCACGCCAGTGCAGCCCTTCGAAAGCCCTGTCCCTATCACAAAACTTGCGGCCGACTTTTTCAGTAGCGTCATGATGGAGGAAATTCGCTTCGGTTTCCCTTCCGTAAACATCTGCTCTTCAAGATAGGAACCTCCAAGCCACTTGCCGCTTGCGTCCATGTACTCGATAAACGCGACGGCCCCTTTCCGATACGGGCCCTTGATGCGGCCTGGAACCGTAACATCCGCCTCAAACAGATACGTCTTTCCGAACTGTAGCTGCGGCAACTTGTGTACCGACACGACACGACGGTTCGTGTCGTCATTCGACACGACTGCCGTCCGCAACGCCTCTGGAACAAGGTTCGGCCCATATTTCATCGCAACATCTGCCGCAGGCGACACGCACTGAACTGCAACTGCGAAAAAGAAAATAAAACTACTGCCCATTTCTCTCTGCCTCCGAAAAAAAAATCACCTGACCACCACAACCGTACCGCCTGTCACTGGAACCGTGAGCCGCAGTTCACGTCCACCATCGGCAATCGAGAACCTTGCCCGGACGCAACCTTCATTGGCGAGCGCACCGTTGGCGGACGCAAGGATGGCATCGCCAACGGCAATCGGCTCCGCAGACCTGACGAGGGCCATGGATCGTGTTCCGCCTATTCGGGACTGCAATGTCCTGACTCCAATGGCGCGGATGCAGGATGTATCATCTACGACGAACCTCTTTGACTGAATTGGCACGACATCGGCATCATACCCATTCGCCGGCACCTCAAAACGAAGTTCCGAACCGTTCTCAATCGTCACGGCGTTTTCCGAGCGGACGGACGGCGACGTTCCCTGAAGGACAAGCCTATTCCCAAATATTGAAGCCGCGTCCACATTCGCCATCTTCACGCCAATCCTAACCCCGCTGTTAGAGACTTTTGAAGAAGTTGCGACAAGCGTCGCATTTGACACTGTCACTCCATTTCCGAAACGGCCAATGTGGAGTCCTGCGACGGCAAGCTTACCCCCATCGCCCACGAATATGGCGTTGTTGCAGGAACGGACATGGTTTGTGCCGCTGAAAAGCACACCCGCGACCGAAAGTTCTGCTCCGCCAATCACCGAGAGCGTGTTATTTGATGCCGCCGTATCGAGCGCCATCGACAACGGATACTCCCACACGACATGGTCGGCAAGCGTAAAGCGGTTATGCCCTCCTTCGCCAAAGAACGGATACCTTGGGTTGTTGTTAACCTTTGCGGAGAACGAGGCTTCTCTTCCGCCTATCCACACTTCGTTGCTCGCAGATCCGTAATGCACCGCCAAGGCGCTCCGCCAGCAAGAGACGTCCGCATTTTCGAAGCGCGCCGCATTCCCGGAGCTTGGCTGGCCCTTGCCGCCCACATACAGCGTTTCCATGCGAACCTTCGCGCCATTCTTCGCCTCGAACCGATTTCTTCCAAAGTATCTGCCAATGCGCGTTTCTCCAAGGCATTCATACAACGCCCCTTCGCCATCCACAATAAGCGAGTTCTCCGTAGAAGCGCCTGACAAGTCAGACAATTTTATGATGCCTCCGTCGTTGAAATGAGTTTTCACGTGAAGCTCACCTCCAGAGGTCACCTCGATTCTGTTGCTGCAAGAGGCGTTCACCCCAAGGAGAACCGTGTCCGCATAGACCTTTGAACCCTCGGATACCATGAATGCGTTGCCGCTGTCCTTGTATGATATCCTGATCTCAGAGGCATTCGTCACCATGCACCCGTTTGCGACGGTAAGTCGGCTTGTCCCAGAGTACGCCCCCTGCTGTCCGCATGACCAGAAACCATTGTTGGACACATCCAATATGCCGCCGGAGAAAAGCGTGTCGCGGGAGCGCCCTATCATATGGAATCCGCCCATCTTCACATTCCTGCCGGCAAGGCTAAACACGGAACTTCCGGACACGGACACAACTCCGAGCGTCACATCGTCCGATGCCGTGTACCGGGCGCCATTTCCGCTGAACGATGCCTCTACGGCGGCATCCGACAAAAATCCGTTCCATCCATCAGCCCCGTCAGAGGCGATATCGCCGCCTATGGCAGAGGGAAACTCCACGGCCATAGCACGTCCAAGGCATACGGTAGCCACGACCGCAAAGCACAGCAAAACCAATCTACCATTTGTTTTCATGGCGCAATTTTACCAGTTCAGCCCAGATCTCTCAATTAACCCAAATGGGCTATGTCATCAAGATGCCCTTAAATGGTATAATGTGGTGAAATGCACTTGCTTGCCACGATAACATTCGCAGCCGGAACGTTGATCACCAACGTCCTGGATCTTGCCCAAACGGCGAGAAAGACCGAATGCATCGGGCGGGAATTCGACATCACAGCTCCGCTTGTGCTAAACCGCGGAGAGGATTTTGAATCGGCGGTCTTTGGCGACTCCAATGCCGCCCTGCCGATAAGGTGTCAGCAATGGGCTGGATGCATGGATCGGATGAAGCCCGGAGACGTGTTGCGGATAAGTGGCCGCATCGTCCGTCTTGATGCCGACAATTCCGTGGCGGAGTGCGCAACCATCGAGACGGTCGGCCATGGGCCGCCGCCAGCCCCGATGAAGGTCGGTGCCGATGACATACTGTATGGCCGGGTTGTACACCGTCTGATAGAGTTCTCAGGCGAAGTGCGTGACACGTTCCTTGACGAGGTTGACCCAAACTTCATCGCGTTGACCATGCAATCCGACGATCGAGTCGTCCTTGTAACCGTACGCACCGGGCCTGAGGCAAGGGCCGCATACCACCGTCTGCGCGGTGCAAGGCTTTCCGTGACGGGAATCGCGACGCCAAGTTTGAGAGCAAGCCTACGCTACATGGGCCACCACGTGGCAGTGGGTTCTCCTGCGATGCTGAAAGTACTGCACAAAGCGCCAAGCGACCACTTTGACGTGCAGTCTATGGAGGCGATAGCAGACCTCGGCCCGGCAGAAATGGCTTCGTCCGGAAGATGCCGCGTTTTCGGAGCAGTGGTCGCAACGCTTACCAAAAACGCATTCCTTATCCACACAACATCCGGCGCAACCGTGCGAATCGAGGCCGAAGACGCAAGTACGCCAAAGTGCGGTAAGATGATCGAAGCCGTGGGTCTTCCTGCGAGTGACCTATTCCACATCAGCCTGTCACGCGCGGAATGGCGATACATTGCGGCATCCGCACCCACACAGAGAGATACAATCCGAATCTCGGCAAGCGATGTCATAAGCCGCACCAAGGACGATCCGGCCGTAAACTTCAGGCATCACGGCATGCGTGTGCGTCTTTCAGGCCATACGTTGCTTCCCCTCTCGTCAGACGGCAAGATCGGAACGCTTCAAGTAGATAGTGACGGCATTATCGTCAAGATATTGATAGGAGACATCCCCGCAAAGCTTCCAACGATAAAGCCGGGGACGACAATCGAGGCGACAGGCGTGTGCGTGTTGGATATGGATCCTTGGCGCATGAACGGCGCATTTCCGCACATCAGGGGCTTTCTCGTGGCGGTGGCCTCGCTTGATGACATTCGCATCACGGCAAAAGCTCCATGGTGGGCACCAGCCCGCTTCCTCGCCACTGTATTGTCCCTACTCCTACTCGCACTCGTGAGTGCCGCATTCAACATAATTCTCCGTCGGCTCGTCGTGCGCCGCAGTCGCCAACTCGTCAAGGAACAGGCGGCAAAACTATCCGAATCACTCCGCGTTGACGAGCGTACAAAATTGGCGGCGGAGCTTCACGACTCTGTCGCCCAAGACATCACGGGAGTCGCGCTACAGATAGAGACGGCCGAACAACTTGCAAGCGGAACCCCCGGCAAGCTTCACGATATCCTTACGCTCGCCTCGCGCACATTGCGCCGATGCAGAAACGAACTGCGAGCGTGCCTCTGGGATCTGCGGAGCCTTGCATTGGACGAGAAAGATTTCGCGATGGCCATCAGGACTACACTCAAGCCACTGCTCCAATCTCGCAATCTCATATTGCGCTTCAACGTCCCCAGAAACAGGGTTTCCGATTCCACCGCCCACGCAATACTGAGGATCATACGCGAGCTTGCCTCAAACGCAATACGGCATGGTGGAGCCAAAACCCTGCGCATAGCCGGATGCCTTGAGGCGAGCCCGTCCCACACCCTGCGGTTCTCCGTCGCCGACGACGGGTGTGGATTCGAGCCTGATGTTGCACCAGGGCCCGCCCTTGGACACTTCGGACTATGCGGTGTCAGGGAGCGCCTCGGCAAACTGAATGGGCGAATGGAGATCAAGTCTTCGCCAGGCAACGGTACGAAAGTGAGGGTCACGATATGAGCGGCGAAGCCGAAAACGACATCCGAATCCTGATTGCCGATGACCATTTCATCGTACGCATGGGCCTTGTCACACTCTTCGAGAACACGAACGGGTTTACTGTCGTGGGAGAGGCCGAAAACGGCGATGAGGCCGTCAAGCTTACCCTAAAGCTAAAGCCAGATGTCGTGATCATGGATCTCCGAATGCCGATAAAGGACGGCGTGGAGGCGACTCGTGACATCATCGCGCTGTCACCCGAGACGAAGGTGCTCGTCATCACGACATTCGACACGTCCGATTCACTCTCTCAAGCCATAAGAGCCGGCGCGACTGGCGCACTCCTGAAAAACGCTCCACGAGACGAGCTGTTGGCGACCGTTCGGGCGGTCGCCCGAGACGAAATGTCAATCTCGCAGGATGTCGTGGAACTGATCGACAGCGATCCACCTGTGCCGCAACTTTCCGCCCGTCAGGCGGAAGTACTCCAATCCGCGACACGCGGGCTTACCAATCAGGAGATTGGCCGGATGCTCGGCATCAGCCCAAATGTGGTAAAGATACATCTTCGCGCCACATTTCAGAAACTCGGCGCGGCAAACCGATCTGAAGCGGTCGCCATCGCACTCCGAAAGCATCTGGTCAAGGTATGAGAGCGGAGTCCCCCATCTCCTGCCGGATTTGAATCATCTCCATACTGGGATGAAGAGGAAATCTACCTCTCGGCCTTTTTTAGGATCGTACTCGTTTCGGAAGAGTCGCCACAGGAGCGATGCCTTGGAATAGCCGGACCGCTTTCCGTCATATGTAAAAAACGGGAACACGTCAATCGACACGTCTCCATTTCGCTTTTCGGAATGCCATAGACGCCAAAGGAGACTTTTCTTCGAATACCTCAAATTGCCATTGGACATCTCGTATTCTGAATGCCACAAGAGATTGCCAAGAACACCGCACTCACCCTTTTCCGAGTCATTGGTCTTCTTGCGTGTCTTGGAATCGAACTCGATCCGGCGCCAACCCTCGCGCTTGAACACGAGGCTATTGCCGCTATCAAACCTTTCATTTGCGCAAACCCTGTCCCCATCCGACATAGCCGACCATTCAATGCTATGGTCGCTTGTGCCGAGTCCGCTCAAATGCCATGCGCTATCGTGCGCGGATTCGATTCCCTTGACCGAATAGACGTAGTTGGTGCGTCCGTTGGCGACGCTCTTTTCCCGGAGCACATTGACCTTCGAATCCAGATGGTCCGAATTGACAATCGATTCGCATTCCGGCATGTTCCTATCGCGATCCCATCCGAACAATGGCCAGAGCCATCCTCCAGAATAACGCTTGCCATAACTTATTCCGGCAAAGAACGCGATGCTGGTGGAATGACCCTTGTCGTATTGTAACGGCAGGGACACGAGCCCACCCCTATCCGCATACCAGAGCGGGAACATCCAACACCTGTCAAACGCCCCATTCACACCTCCTTGACATGCCCAAAGATTGCAAATGCCGCGAATCTTCCACGATCCGTCTTGCCGCCACTCATACCCAGACAAAAGAGGCGGAAGGACGATCCGTTTCCCTGGATTTCCACCATGCAACTTGCCCTGTCCGTAAAGAATCGTCATGAACGAATCCTGATCCTGCCACCACAACGGGAGAAACCAGTTGCAATCGCCAGACTTTCCGCAAATCGGAGTAAAGAACGAGCATTCGTTCCGGTAATAGAGCGGCGCGATCCAATCGGCATACGTGCCATCATCCGCACTTGCACTCCCACCCAAACCGCCAAGATAGAAATGCCTGTATCCATTCGCGTTTCGCTTGCCCCATGACAATATGGCCGGCACGAACCACGTGTCCTCATCAGCCCTTTTGTCGTGACCAGACATCCACAATGGAGAAACAAACCGTTCATCCGACGCATACCAAAACGGAAATGATCCGTGAGACACTGTCCGACGCCCATATCTTTCATCTGTCGTCCATCTACGCCAATATGGCATTGAGAAGAACATTTCATCATCACAATAATAGAAAGGGAAAAGCCAAGTGCCATCCTTTGTGCGGTCATACCCGAAGAAAGGCGTCATCAGCGATTTTTCATCGTAATGGAAGAATGGCAACATCCAAAGGCTATGCGCCGCTCCCGGCCCTTCCGTCTTGCCGCCGAGCCCCAGGAGAAAGATATCAGTAGATTCGGTTCTCGATTCTGAACCCCACGAGAGAAGGAGCGGAGCGCCCCAATATCTCTTGTCATCAGACTGCCCTGAAACAAATGGAAGTGTTGCGAACGTATTCCTGTTTCCGAAGTAGAACGGGAACACCCAACTTGCGTCCTGGCTCCAGCCGAAGAGCAATGTCACAAACGCATATGCATCGCGGTAGTACAATGGGAACAGCGTATTGTGGTCGCCATATGACCACCATATGGGAAGGACGCAGAAATGGCGATCCCGCTTCCACCAAAGGGTCGGGAACACATCAAAATAATCATCGCCCCAGAAGACAGGGAAAAACCTCGAATGTCCGTCCCTTGCGTCAAACTGGCATAGCGGCCAAAGGAAATTGAATTCATCGTATGGCCCTCGCCTACCCGTTTGCCGATACTGCGAATAGAGAGGCCGAACGGCAAGATGATCGTCAGTCATTGAGAATATGGGCCATATTACGGACAATGCAGGTTCGCGATAGTATCCTATCGGCCACATATTGACCCGATCCTCTATCTTGCCTGTGTAGGACGAAGCCTCCCCAGTATAGAATGGCGTAGATTTCATCGGTGATGTCGCACATCCGGCAAACACCGCACCACACAACACAAATGGCAATAGTTTCATAGTCTACTCCTTAATGCTTAATCAAGCCTTTCAATGCATCAGCCACAGCAAGCCGTCACTTGGCGGAAACCTCAAACCGCGACCTGAACCTGAGATAAAGGAACGCACCGACATGAACTGTAGCGCAATGAAGTGAAGATTGTGCCGCATATGTGGTCACGCACACGTGCCGCCCATTCGCCATCCGTTATGACCTTTGGGCGAAACGACTTGTGCCAAGCCTTGTCCGCAAGGGCGTAGACGCTCACCTGTGCCCAGACGGATGATGTCCAAAGATCAAGTTCCGCCTCGTCATTCACGGCCATCGCAAAGAGCTTGCGAAGCGCATCGTACACGGGCTTGCCGAAATCGCGCTCGAATTCCGCGTGGAACCTTGTCGGGCATGTCACCTCATGGCGAAACAATCCCGCACAGAGCCTTTGCGCCTTTTTCGTTGGAATCGTCATGAAAAGGAAGTCATCGATCCACTCCTTCACGGCGGCACGCCAGCCGACTTCATCCGATACGCCATCCGCCAACGCCGCAAGCGGTGCGCCAAGGTCGCCAAATAGCCTTTTAGCCGTCAGGCGATACAGATCCTCCTTCGACCCGAAGTAACGGTGCGCAAGCGCAACGTTCACGCCAGCCTTCGCGCAAATCGTGCGGACGGACGCAAGGCCAAAGCCCTTCTCGGCAAATTCATCGGCCGCCGCATCCAGAATCGCCGAACGGGTAGCCCGTCCATCGACCCGCTCACATCTCTTCACTGTCGCCTTCATTATACCAATCCTCCAGATTTCGATTGAACTCAAGCCGCCTGAGTTTCGCCCAGGACTTCACACGATCCGTAACATCCTCGAAATGCATCGTCACCTGCCTACGCGGCACAAACGGCGCGACAAATAGCCAAAGGAGGACAGACCTGATTAGCGTAGGCCCGAATGATGGCGATGTCGCCCGCCCCTTTCGGCTCCAGATCGATCCCCAAAGGCCATGAGTCCGAACAGCGACTACGCGCACGCCCGCCGGCAACGCCTTGCAGACATTATATGCAAGCTGACGCGTACCGATCTCTTCATGCGGAGATGTCCAGATGTGTCCTGACGGATAGAAGATCACGTCATCCCCACTCTCAAGGGCGCTTGTCACTACTTCCTGAAGCCCACGGGCAACCTTTGCCCCTGCCTCGCTACGTCGCTTGCGCAGGTCAGGGACTCTTACGCATCCAAGCGTCTTCAGCACCTTGGCCGAAACGCCACCACGATCAAGGAAAAGCTCGTCCGCAAGCGGCTTTACCGATCGCCACCAAAGCTCGGCGCCCACAAGCATCGGATCTACCATCGCCGGGTGGTTCGGCAAGACAAGAATTGGCCCATCGAAAGCAAGCGTGTCCCGACCCTCTACCGTCACGGCATATCGCCGCGCAAAGATCCATTTCCCGATGCGGCAGAGAACGGAACGATAATTGAAGGCGAACGCAAGCGGGACAACGGCCAGCACAACCGCAAGCAGGATCAGGAACGCACGCGGCCCGAAAAGCGCACTCACGGCCATATAGCAGAACGATGCGAACATCATAAAGAGGAATGAAACCTGGTTGAAATACGCAAGCATCATATTCAGTTTCGGCCCCTTCACGACCTTCTGGATCTCCGCGTCGAAAGGCAGCTTGAAAAAGCCAAGGTCAAAGGCGAGAACCGAAAGGACCGTGCCGAAAGCCAGCGGCCCCATAGGCAGAAAAAACAATGCCGCAAGGAGAATTGCCGCAATACCGCCAAATACAGGCGTTGCAGCGAGAAGGAAATGGCGCCGATCTACGAATCCGGCGATGACCTGTCCGAGAACGATTCCGATCGCAGCCGCACAGAGCATCGCGCCTGTCTGCGTAGAATCCAGTCCCATCACCTGCTTGCCATACACGAGGAGTCCCATCTGCAGCATCGCGGCCGCCCACCAGAAGACCGACAGCGTCACGATTACGGCGTTCAATCCGGGATAGTTCCGCGCCATGCGGGCAGCCCGCCTGAAATACCTGACCGGATTGATCGCATGTATCGCCCGGTTGCACTCCTCCGTCGCCCGTATCGTATAGCTGAACGCAAGCCCGAAAGCGGCGAAGACGAACAGGCAGGCCGACTGAAGTCCGCGCGAAAGGTAATCGGACGCAAATGACGCGGCAATCGTCCCCGCAAGGACGGCGGCAAAGGACACGCCCTCCATTCCACCCATGCCCGTGGATATGCGCCCTTCTCCGCCGACATCGCGCACAAGCGCATACTTCGCGGGCGAGTAGAGCGAACTCTGAAGACCCATCAGCAGGACTGACGCAACCACAAGCGCCGCCGACCCAATGGAAAAGCCAATGGCCGCAAGCGCGACTATCGGCAACTCCGCCCATTTCGCGAGACGGAAGATGCGCACCTTCGGGAACAAAACCGTCAACCGGTCGGCAAGTGGCGAGCAAACCACATACGGGACGACAAGCGCTGCGGCCACTGCGCCCATAAATACCGACTGCATGCGTTCATCCGCAATCCATCCAATGATGGTGAAGCTCGCCAGCGTCTTCAGGAAGTTGTCGTTCACAACCCCAAAGAAGTTCGTCGCAAACAGCGGAACAAATGATCTTTTCACAAAGTGCCTTCCTTTCCTTAAAGTAAACACTTGATTACTTTATCACTTTCGCCGATTATTGTCAACCGTCGCATTCTGCGTTCATGGGATTTCGGGTGTGCTATAATACGCCGCCTTGAACCTTCCGGTCTGGATTATTTGGCAGACGGAAGGCCATGGGACGCAAGCAAAGACCGATGGAAAACAGACTTGATGAAGCCGCTGATTGAGGTAAAAGGGCTCAGGATCGCATTTGGCGATGCTGTGCCGGTGCGCGACGTGAGCTTCACCGTGCCTGAGCACGGGCGTGTGGCAATCGTCGGCGAATCCGGCTGCGGCAAATCCCTCACGGCGCTTTCCCTCTGGAAAGACCACCCGGAAGTGCGCATATCGTACATTTTCCAGAATCCGATGGAGTCGCTTAATCCGGTGATGAAGATCGGCAAGCAGATAGGGGAAGTCCGCAACGGGCTGTCGAAAACCGAGATTGTCGATCTGCTGCGCCGGACGGGACTTGACGATCCCGAGCGCGTTTACGGCTCCTATCCATGCCACCTTTCCGGCGGACAGTGCCAGCGGGCGATGATAGCGATGGCCTTGGCGGCAAAGCCGGATCTTCTTGTTGCGGACGAGCCTACAACGGCCCTTGATGTCACGACCCAGAGTGAAGTGCTCGAACTCATCGACTCGCTTGCAACAGAGACCGGGATGGCCGTACTGCTTATCACGCACAACCTCGGCCTGGTGGCTGGGCGCATGGATTTCGTGAACGTGATGTATGCGGGCGTCATCGTGGAGTCCGGTCCGGTGACGGACGTGCTTGCGCATCCGCATCACCCATATACGCAGGGATTGCTCAAGGCGGTGCCTGCCCTGGACGCTCCGATGGATGCCCCGCTTGCGGACATTCCGGGCACGGTGCCGCCTCCCGATGCCTGGCCAAGCGGCTGCGCATTCCATCCGCGCTGCCCCTTTGCAACGGAAATATGCTCGCGAGTCGCCCCGCCCGTCAAAACGTCTGGGCTCGTGCGCTTTGCGTGCCACAATGGAGTATGACAAAATGCTGGAAACGCTTGCCTCCCATCTTGACCAGATTGCCGCAATGGCCCCGACATGGGGATACGTCTTCATATTCGTGTTCATGGCCGTCGAAAGCTCATTCATCCCGTTCCCAAGCGAAATCGTGATGATTCCGGCGGGATTCCTCGCGGCGAGGGGCGAACTGTCTCTCCATGCGGCATTCCCGGACCTTGCGATAGCCATTGCCGTAGG
>CAVJWR010000010.1:0-5763 GCA_963653155.1 Limosilactobacillus gorillae | reverse complement strand
CATCCTTGGCGCATACGTGAACTATTTCCTGTCAGCATTTCTCGGCAAGCCATTTCTAAGACGATACGGCAAGTGGTTCTTCCTGTCGCCTGCGGCCCTTGACCGCGCTTGCGAAATATTCAACAGGTATGGAAACCTTGCGACGTTCGTGTGCCGTCTGCTCCCCGCGATCCGTCAGCTCATATCGATTCCTGCGGGGATAGCCAAGATGCCTTTTGGCTCGTTTACTCTCTATACGGCACTTGGCGCGGGGATTTGGACTGCCGTCCTGGCCCTTACTGGATTCTGGCTCGGCCGCACCGCCGGCGACATAACATATCTGGAACTTGTGCACAGGGGCAAGGCGTTCATAGACGGGAACATGATTTGGGTAGTGTTGGCCTTGGCGCTTCTGGTGGCGCTTCACATCATAGTGTCCAAGGTTGTGATGAAATCCAAGAATGGTGGCGTCACACCTTAAGCAGATGCTTGCGCAGGGCGATGGCTGCGGCCTCTGCGCGATTTGATGCGCCGATCTTGGCGAAGAGCGTGTTCACGTGGCTCTTTACCATGTCTATGCCGATGCCGAGCTGGTTCGCGATGTCTGCGTTCGTCATGCCGCGAACTATCGCCGCAAGTATCTCGCCCTGACGGGGCGAAAGCGGCTGAACAGGCGGTTCCTCCCTGATGATGCGGCGTATCTCGGATGAGACCCAATCTCCGCCGGCGGCAACGATGCGAATCGCCGCGACAAGCTCGTCCAGCGCGGCGTTCTTCAGAATGGCCCCCTTTGCTCCGGCCGCAAGCGCATGGGCGATGCCGTCAGCCGTGCCATATGACGTGAAGATGAGCACATTGGCATCGGGCCATTTTCCGAGAAGCGTCCGTGTGGTCTCGGCACCATCCATCCCCGGCATCAGGAGATCCATTACGATTACGTCCGGCCTTAGCCGGATGGCTTTCTCCATCGCTTCAACGCCATTCGACGCATCACCCGCGACAACTATGTCGCCCTTGGATGACAGCAGGGTCTTCAGGCCCTCGCGCAGTATCGAATGGTCATCCACAATCAGTACGCTAAGCTTTCTCATGCAGCCTCCTGTTTGCCTGGCATGGGTATGTGGATTGAGAACACAGCCCCGGAACCGCATGCGCTTTCAATTTCAACCCTGCCACCTAGGCGCGATATGCGTTCCCGCACGCCGGCAAGCCCGAAGTGCCCGTCTGCAACGCCAAGATGACGGGCCGGATCAAACCCGGAGCCATTGTCGCGAATCGTGATCTTCAGTTCCTGATCGGCAAGCCAGCCGGCTATCTCAACCCTCGACGCGCCACCATGACGTATGGCATTGGCGGAAAGTTCCCGCACGATGTGCAGAATCGCATGGGCAGTGGCATCGGATATGTGCGTACGCGACACATGGAAGCGAATGTCGAAGCAAGACCTGTCCGCCAATGGACGCAGCGTGATTTCGATCGCGGTCTGCATATCGGGTGCCTCAAGCGCCTCGCTGCGCAAGTCCCATAGGCAATTGCGCAATTCATTTCGGCAGGCATCGACCGTACGGGCCGCAACGTCGGTCCGGCCAGCCGCAAGCTGCATCGAGACTGCAGCGAGGTTCTGCGAAAGCGAATCGTGCAGCTCAACCGCCAATCGCGTACGCTCGACAACCTTCAGCTGGGCCCGCATGCTCTCCATCTGCCCGCGCAAAAGCGCTCGCCCACGCCTGTTGGCGAGCGCATTCAGGGAAATGCACCATACGCTTGCGGACAGCGCAATCAGGAACAGCATCCCCACCAATGACCAGAGTTTGCGTTTCGTCCACCATGGCGGACGAGAGAGAACCGTGATATCGTCAGGCGTGCGCACAACCACAATGAAGCCACGCACCCTTGGCACCAACAGGTTTGGCCGCCACACCTCCACGTCAGGCACACACACGCCAACCACGGATATCCTGCTTCCCGGCTCGACACCGGACAACGCACCGGGCACCGAGCTCGCGTCAACCCTGACGCCGAACCCGTCCTCGACCAGCTGCAGCACGTTCCTCTCGCCACTATCCGAGTCATCAATCACGGTTCCTTGGATTCTTACAAGGCCATACTTCCATGAAAGGTTCAGGCGCGGCAAGTCCAGCTCATTCCGATAGAGAGAGCGCAGACGCAAGTCAAGCGGCGCTTCGTCTCCAGTCTTGGCCTTTCCAATAGGTCTCCAGAGTGAGCGGGACAGGATCAGCGAATAGAAATCGGATTCAGGAAATCCCGCCACGTCTATCCGATCTCCGACATACGGCAAGGAATCCGCCGCGAACCCAACGCGAACAACGTCTTCGGAATCCGTGCGCAAAAGCGCATTATCCTCCGCCCATCTCGCAATCACCGTACCTGTCGCGCGATGCCGTCCAAGCGCCGCCATCCCGGAAGGCTGAAGGCCCAACGGTATAGTCGAAACATCCGGAACATCCTCAAAGCGGATGCGGCCATCGGCAAGGCGGGTGACGGAGGCAAGTGATGCGCATACGAATATGCGACCGCTGCGGCGACGCGGCCCATTACCGGCAACGAGGCATATGCCCTCTACGGACACTCTGGAGTCCATCATGGCTGTCACGGCCCGAGCCTCCGATTCAGTGGCGATCGGAACCGACACGTCTATCGTACAGCCGCCATCCTTAAGCAGGATTCGAGTCCACGACGGGTTCGTCTCGCTGAGGAAGGCATCACGCACGATACCCTCCACCCTCACCAGACGGCAGTCGTATCGGCCCTTAAGCAAATCAGTCAAAGATGTGTTAAGCGGCTCAATCGGGTCAGAGACGGATACGAACCGCGCATTTTCAAACTCGGCTATGGCGGCGCCGAATGTCTCGCGGCAAGTCTTCCCAACAAGTTCCACGACTTCTCCGTTTCGAGGAATTCGCTCCAGCAGCCTTGAGTCACCGTAGAATGCCACGGCACCATGTTCGTCCTCAAGGGAAAACATCGCCTGCACGCCTTTTGGCAGCAAAGTTCTGACGAACGAGGTCTTAGCCTCAATGCGAAAGCAGAGGCCTGTCGCTTGCCGCCCATAGACCGCCTCGTGCAAAGACCTCAAGTCCGTAATTTCCGATGCCCGCGCCGTCAGCGCAGACAAGACGAACTGGACGGCCAATATGGCTGAAAATACCCGTACCATGCGCTGTCAATTATCTCACAACGCACAGTGTCAGTCAATTGCATAGTGAAGCGTAGTGTCGCCATTCGGATCATCGAACTTGACGCCATTCAGGCCTGTGCGGCCAATCGGATTTTCGCCAACCGTGAAATACCCGACCGGATGCCATCCGCCCCTAAGATAGTTCCTGACGGCAAAACGGAGAGAAGGCCGGCGACCTGCGGGATCAAGCACGGCAAGGGCGAGCAAATATCTCCCGCACTTAATGTCCTTAGGCAACGTGAAGCATCCGCCGAACGAAACCGCCGGAGCGGGCTTCCCGTACGAACGTCTGGATTCCGACCACTCTTCGCCGGGGAGCCACGTGCGGATATCCGTATCGAATTCCCATTCGTGGACGACGGAATGCGTATCTTGGTCGAGCAGGGCCGCAACGACTGGCCAGTGATAGTAGAAAGGAGCTGACCCCGTGTTGTGGAGCGCCACATCAACCCTAAACGACTTTCCGGGACACGCCACTCTGTCAAAAGCGACCTCATCGATTTCATAGCGATATCCAAACGTCTTCTGGAGTTCCGAAGCCCCTACCCGGATTGCGGTATTGGTGGGATGGTACTTGTTAACCCATCCGAGAGCGGTGCCACCCAAGATGCGCACGGTATCCTGCACGTATGACAGCCGCCCCAAGTCTGAAAGCGTCTCGTCCGGTGTGGCTCCGGCCCCCTTGCGAAGCCGTTCCACAGGCCAGCCGTATACGATCTCCCCTTCCATAGGAGCAAACATCTGACGACGCATGTTTTTGACGAGTTCGCGCATCCAGTGCGCGTACTGGGGACTTTTCCCCGTCCATTGAATGTAGTCCGCCCAGGCGCACCAGTCAATGCCAAATGCGTAGTCCGCGAACTGGTTCCCCTGCCGCACCGTCACTTTCTTGTTCCTGAACGCGGAAGTGAACGCATCGCCGAACAGCTTCTCCATTTCAGGCGTGAAACTCGGAGAGTGGTGTTCACCCCATGCTCCCATGATGGCCATGTTGACCCATGCGACACGAGGATCCCCATCCCAGCATTCGCCGAGTTTCCGCACCATCTTGCGTACACGATCCTTGAACTGGTCGCTTTCCCAATCGCCGGGCTTCATGTCCTTTGGCCAGCACTGCCACCATTCGCCGGGCTTGCTCCATTTCGGCCCAGACCATTGGAGGATAACGCGAGGGATTACCTTGATGTTCCGCTCCGGAAGACCTTTCCATGCCCTGTCGCAATACGCCCTGATCCTCTCCACCCCATCCGATTCCGTTTCCTCAAGGTCACTCCACTTGATGTAGTGGCGCACGAGTGTCACATAGTCGAGAGGAGGCCGAGTACGGGATGGATACGAAAGTTCCTTGAGATGCGGCACAAAACCCTTCAGCGGATTCCTCAACGCGCTGGGATAGCGTGTCGGCACGACCCGCGCTCGACACCCGTCGTCATAGGAAAGCGAATCGTCGGCGTTGGGATCGTCGAATGAAATGCCGTCGAGATAGGGGGATCCTTCCGCACGGTCCCCGACAGTCACGAATCCAATCGGACTCCATCCGCCCTTGAGATAGTTCCGCGTGGCGAACCTGAGCGATGGGCGACGTCCGGCCGGATCCAGAACTGAGAGCGCGAGCATGTAGCGGCCTCGCCTCAAGTCCGAAGGGATGCGGAACGTTTCGCCAAAGGCAACCTGCGGGGCTGGCACGGCGTACACGTTGTTCGTGAGATCCCAATCTTCGCCAGGGATCCATGTGCGGATGTCAGTGGTGAAGTCGCCAGTCCATACCGGCTCGCGAGTATCCTTGTCGAGCAACGCCGCCACGACCGGCCAGCGGTAGTAGAACGGAGCAGACCCTGCGTTGTGAAGGTTGACGTCCACGCGCATTTCGCCGCCGGGCCGCACGCATGCGCCGAACGTAACGGCATCGATCTCGTAGCGATAGCCCCATGTCTTCTGTGCGATATCCGCTCCAGCGCGAATCGCCCCGTTCGTGGGGTTGTAGCGGTTGATCCATCCGAGGGCGGTGCCGCCGAGATAGCGGATCGTGTCTATCAGGAACTCGCGCTTCACCGTGTCAGACAATGTATCATCCCCGTTCTCGCCCATATGCCGCGCCTTGTGCAGAGACGGATAGCCATAGGCTATTTCGCCCTCTATGGGGGCGAACATGTGCCGTCGTCCATCCACCACGAGCCTATGAAGCTTTGCGGCGGATGCAATGCTGTCGTGATCCCAGAACCAGCGGTCTCCCCAGTTGTCGATATACACCCCGAATGCATAGTCCGCAAACTGTTCGGGACGGCGGACACAGACCTTCTTGTTCCTGAATGCGGCGGCGAACGCATCGCCGAAAACCTTTTCCATTTCCGGCGTGAACGCCGGCGCATGGTGTTCACCCCATGCTCCCATGATTCCCATCTGCACCCACGCGACACGCGGATCGTCATCCCAGCATTCGCCGAGCTTCCGCGCCATCTTGCGCACACGATCCTTGAACTGTTCGCTTTCCCAGTCGCCGGATTTCATGTCCTTTGGCCAGCACTGCCACCATCTTTTCGGGTCGCCCTTCGCCCATTTTGGGCCTGACCACTGGAGGTACACGC
>CAVJWR010000009.1:42072-46790 GCA_963653155.1 Limosilactobacillus gorillae | reverse complement strand
ATACCACACTGGAGTGCGAGACATGGGGCCGGTTCGTTTCGGCGCGCATGAGGCCTGATTTTGTGGTTCCTTATGCTTTTGGAAATGGTATAATTGGCGGCAAGGAGGCAATATGGATTTTCTTGATGTCGGTTGGCTGTGGCTATATGTCGGTGCGGGTCTGATGCTCGCCGAGATTCTTACGCCAGGTTTCGTGATGTTTTTCTTCGGGCTGTCTGCGGCGACGGTCGGCGCTTTTGTATTGCTTTTGCCGGATCCGTTCAACCCTTCCTTCAAGTGGCAGCTCGCGTTCTTCTCCCTCTTTTCGCTCATATACCTCGTGACGCTGCGCCGCTACGTCAAGAAAGTGTTTCTCGGCGACAACGGGAAGAACCGCACACTTGCGGACGAGTTCGCTGGGAGAATCGGCGATGTCTCTGTGGCGATCGAGCCGGGATTGACTGGGCGTGTCGTCATTGGCGATGCGGAATGGAGTGCGGAGTCCGGCGAGTCGATCCCTGCCGGAACGAAGGTAAGGGTCGTCTCCCGCAAGAACCTCACGCTTACGGTGAAGAGGGCGTAATGCGCACCCTCATCGAGAACGGCATTGTCGCGGATGGCACGGGGCGGCAGTGCTTTCGCGGATTTGTCGTCCTGTCAGGCGATCGGATCGTTGATGTGGCCCAGGGCGCATTCCCCGATGGCGCACGTTCGGGCTTTGACATGGTGGTGGATGCCGAAGGTTGCGTAGTCACGCCCGGATTCATAGATGCTCACAGCCACAGCGACGCATATCTCGTGGTTGAGCCGGATGCGCCGAGCAAGCTCAGCCAGGGCATCACTACCGAAATAAACGGACAATGCGGCGGAAGCATAGCACCCCGCTACGGCGAGGCGAGGCTTTCGGGCGACTGGGCGAGCATCCTTGGCGAACGCCTCACTTGGCGCTCGCTCGCCGAGTACCGTGCCGTGCTGGCGTCTGCCCGTCCGTCCATAAACACCGTGCAGTTCATCGGCCACAACACGCTCCGCTCGTCGGTTGTGGGATATTGCGGACGTGCCGCGACGGCAGATGAGCTGGAGCGGATGAAGCGTCTTCTCGCACAGTCGCTTGACGAAGGCGGATGGGGCCTTACTACGGGCTTGATCTACCAGCCCGGGAAATATTCCACGCCAGATGAGGTCGTTTCCCTCGCGAAGGTTGCCGCCGCGAAAGGCGGTATGTACGCGACGCATATGCGCAGCGAGGGCGACAGGATAATCGAAGCGATCGACGAGGTACTGGATCTTGTGCGGGCGACCGGCATCCGCGCCGAGATATCGCACCTGAAGACGAGCGGCAGACAGAATTGGCACAAGATCGATGCCGTACTTGAGAAGATGCAGAACGCCATCGACGACGGGTTGATTCTCGGAAGCGACAGGTATCCGTTCTGTGCCGCCGGTACCGATCTTGATGTCGTTTTCCCGGACTGGGCAGGAGAGGGTGCCGCCGTTGCGGAGATGGTGCGCCTGAAGGATCCATCGGCGAGAGCGAGGATCGTCGCGGAAATCGACGCGTCAGACAGGGATTGGTCTACCGTGATGGTCGGGGGCGTGTGGCATGAGGACAACAGGGATTATCCCGGCCGCACGATCGCCGAGATACTGCAGTCCGGCGCAGGGTGTGCAGATTCGCCGGGCGAACTGATTTGCGGCATACTTGAGAAGGATCTGTGCCGTACAGGGGCTTTCTTCTTTGGGATGAGCGAGGACAACCTGAGGAAAATTTATGCGATGCCGTGGATAGTGCCAGGCAGCGATGCCTCCCTGCGGGCACCGTGGGGTCCGCTTGGCGCAGACCATCCGCATCCGCGAGCGTATGGGACGATGCCGGAGTTCTATCGTCGTGTGGCCAATCCTGAGGCCTCGCCAGATGTGGCGGCTATCGCCCGCATGACGTCCGTACCGGCGAGACGTTTCGGCATCAGGGGACGAGGCGTTCTCGAAAGCGGCGCATATGCCGACATCGCGATTTGGCGCGAGGCGGATTTCCGCAACACCGCCACTTACGCGAAAAGCCATTCCTTCTGCACTGGCATGGAGAAGGTGTTCGTCAACGGCGCACTTGCCTATGATCAGGGCGAGTTTACGCATGCGGGAACCGGAATGTTCCTCGAACGCGGTTAGTCTTTGCCGTGCAGACGGCTGTGCGCCACTCCGTACCCGAACAGCGCGAAGTCGCCGCGCAGGGGATCGTCGGGAAAGACTTCCGCCAGAGACGCGGAGAGCCGCCGTGCGGCGCACATGGATGCGCACGAGCTTGTGAGAAGCCCAAGCCTGCGCGATTGCTGGACCACGTGCGTGTCGAGCGGGACGATCAGCGTCTTGCGGTCAATGAAGTCTGACCACAACCCAAGGTCTACCGGAGATCCGCTACGCACCATCCACCGCAGAAACATGCACACGCGCTTGCATGCGGAATGCATGTCCTTGGGGATGACCGCGCCGCCCCCGTTTGCCGAGAAGTATCTGCATATCGCCGCCACCGCGCCATAGCCGGTGCCATCGCCATTTGACTTCACATAGTCGCCGAGCGATCCGTATTCGTCCACAAGGCGGCGGTACGCGCGAAGGAACGAGTTCATGGTCGCGTTGGTGAAGAAGCGATAGAAGCATTGCTGCGAATCGGACGGCAGATCCGTCTCGAATCCGCCGTTTGCCAGCCACCCCGCAACGTCGTCGTTGGCCCGTTCGCGCAGCCACTGTATCTTCGGCATGAATTGGGCCCTGCTCCCGAAACTGAGGCACGAGGCGATGAACGCCATCGCTTCCCTGTTCCGATCTCCGCAAACCTGATGCATGAACCAGGAAGGGTCGCCGTTAAGGAAATCGGCGGTCTCGTATGTGTCTGCGTATTCGGCAAGCTGTTTCTTCACATTGATGTCCATATCGCGAATTATACTACATTGTCGGTTTCGGATTGTATTCCTGTAGTTGTGTTAACCTTGACAGTTTCGAGTGCGCCATTCTCGCATAGTCATTCCCGTCAATTTGCGGAATACGACCTTGAGGTTGTTCGGATTCTCGAACCCACAGGCGCGAGAAATCGTGTTGATCTTCTGCCGTGAACCCAACAGCCTTCTTTTGACGTGGGCAATGCGTGCGAGAAGGATGGCCTGATGGATGGATTTGTGCTCGAATTCCTTGAATCGCAGATAGGCGAGCCTACGTGACACGCCGAAATGGCTGATGACCTCACCAACTGTGACGGCACGATGGGCGTTCGAATGGATGAATTCGTGAATGCGCCGAGCGAGGACAAGTCCCGGTGCGAGGATACGCGTTGATTCCCGTTCGACAATTGTTGGTGTAGTCTGGCTGAAGACGGTTTTGCGTTCAGATGTCTTTCTGGAATTTTGCAACATGGCGACGAGTTGCTGTGCGGCGGTATGCCCTTCGCTCATGTTGTCCGTAGTCACGCTGGTAAGCCTCGGCCTTGTCTGTTGACAGATGATCTCGTCATCATCAATGCCGATGACCCGTATCTCATCCGGGACTACAATGCCGTTTCGTGCACAGGCATCGAGCACTTCAGCCGCACGTCGATCATAGCCGACGAGAATCGCGGCAGGTTTTGGGAGAGACTTTAGCCATGCACCGAGTTGAAGGGCATCTGATTTTCCTTCCGGCAAGTTTGTCGTATAGCTGATGCCTTTAAGATGGGCTTGCTCCAATGCTTCATAAAACCCCTGTTCCCGTTGCCGTGAAAGATAACGGCAGAAGTTCTCCCGGAAATGAACATATCCATATGTCGCAAATCGTCCACACCCGATGAGATAGTGGGTCGCGGTTGCGGCCAACTTGAATTCATCGACCGTGACTATCCTGATGTTTCTCGTTCGATGCGGCAGGCAGTTTTTTCGTGTCCCTATTACGACAATCGGGAAATCGAAACGCTCGAATAGCTCGGCGAGATGCGAGTCTTCTATTTCGCTTGTGACGAGGCCATCGACACGGTTTGACAGAATCGCATCCTCCAATGATTTCTTTCCGTAATCAGACATCTCGCAGATGTGTAGACGAAAGTCGGCTCGCCCATCTACTGCGGAAAGAAAACCCTGCAGGAACCTGCGTCCAGAGCATTTGGCGGCATTTACGAGGATGTGGATATCCTTTTGCGACTTTCTCATATGCGCCGATTATATCACAGTTGATACAAAATAAGGTTTTTTTTTTGCACAAAACAGATTGTATATATTTGTCTTTTCATTCGCTGTATGATACTTTTGCAACCACTTTTGGGCAGACCATGGCAAAGAAAATTATGCAAGAGAAGTCAATTGTTCTATTGTGGTGCATCTTCATTGGCGGATTTGTGTCTGCCGCCGAGCCTTTTTCGATTAGGGGAACGGATATTGAACTCAGTTTCAAAGGCGGCAATTGCGAATCGTTGAAGGATATTGCGAACGGACGAGAACTGTTGCACGAGGCTTGTCCGTGGGCTTCATACGTCACGTCAGACGGGAAGACCGTCCAATCAAGCGACATCTCGCGTGGCGCGGACGGTACACTTGTCATTACCTTCAAGGACGGGGTGCGTCTTGTAGAACGGTTCAAGAATGCCAAGTTTGGCTTGGAGTTTTCGGTGGAGGAGTTCACGGCGTCAGATTGCCAGACTGTGACGCTCGCCTGTTTGCGTCCCGCATGCCGCTCCTACATTGGCGGAATGGCGAATGCCTCTTCCGATGACGATAGTG
>CAVJWR010000009.1:39754-42062 GCA_963653155.1 Limosilactobacillus gorillae | reverse complement strand
TAGTGCGGTTGCGCTGCGGGCGTTTGACTATGAAGGTGAGATGAAGGCTTCAAAAGGCGGCCTTACCGTAAGCGTAGCCGGTAGATTTCAGGCCAAGGGAAAGCGATTTGCCCTACTTGCTGGGCCTCGCCACGGCTTTGTCGAAAAGCTCCGTGACGCAGTAAAGGCTTCTGGACTCGTCTATTCGGAGGCCGGCGGGCCATGGTCGCTCGGTTCACCGCAGACGCGACAGTCCTACATGTTTGCGAACATGTTCAGCAAGTCCGTTGACGCATGGATAGATGCCGCCGTGAGAGCCGGTGTCTCCATTATCCATCTGCATTCGTGGCATGATACGCTTGGCCATTACGAAGTCAATCCGAGAAAGTACCCCGGCGGCATATCGGATATGAAGTCTGTCGCAGACAAGATACGTGCGGCGGGGCTGAACGTTTCCATGCATACGCTTACGGCCTGCATAGACTTCCGCGATTCTTGGGTTACGCCAGTGGCGCACTCAAACCTTATTGCGACATATACCTACACATTGGCGAGCCCGCTTACGAAAGATTCCACGGAGGTGGTTGTCAATGAGTTGCCTGGCCCGAAGCATGACGTGGTAATGACATATTCGTCTAATGGAAACGCCATTGAGATAGAAGGCGAGATTGTGACATATACGGGAATTCGGCGCGAGAAGCCGTATGCCTTTACGGGCATAACCCGTGGCGCCATCAACACTAAGGTGATGGATCATGCGGTGGGTACGCGGGTCAAATATCTTCAGCAGCGGTACTTTTCATTCTATCCAGAAGTCGATTCCCCGCTTGCCGATGAACTTGCCGACAGGCTTGCCTACGTGTATAACACAATAGGGGCCGACATGGTCTATTTTGACGGTTCCGAGGGCATGCGGGATCCGTATGCGATTGCAAAGATGGGTGCCAAGATCGCGGCACGTCTGGACAGGCGACGAAATCCGCCGCGCATCGAGATGAGCTGTTCGCCGCCGCATTTCTATCCGTTCCGCTCTACGATCGGTGCGCTGGACAACGTGACATTCGGGGCAAAGCCGTTTGAGGCATATCACATCCGCGCCAATAGGGCATCCGGGCAGAAGTCAAACTTCATCGAGACGCAGATGGGCTGGTGGCAGCCGCAGATGCCGAAGAAGACCTCGCGTTGCCGCTTCCCGGACGAGACCGAGTATTTTGCCGCGAAGAACGCCGGCGTGGATTCTGCGATGTCTTTGCAGGGACTTAACGCCAATGGCGGTTTTCTACCTGCCCTTCAGGAGAAGGCGCTCACAAAGATCGGCTGGTATGAGCGGTTCCGCCTGGCTCGTGCCTTTTCGGACGATGTGATGAGGGAGCTTGCTGACGAGACGAAAGAGGGCATACTTGAGCAGGGGGTGAAAGGCGAGTGGCTATACACCCCAATAGAGACTTGCATGCATCGGGTTCGTGGCGATGGTGTCGGCAACAGGTGGAAATTCAACGTGGCATCGTCCGGTACGGCAGATGTTCGCGTAGAGGTATTGAGCAATCTCTCAAGCTACGAGAGTCCTGCGGCACGTAGCGTGTTTAACTCCACCTCACTGACGAAGTTCAAGCCGATCTCGGCCAAGGGCGTCAAGCTTGCCGCCGTATCGGCGGATGATCCAGAGCGTGGTCGCGTGACGCGGTTGACTGCGGTAAATGATTCTGGCCGGCGTCGTGGCGCATGGGCGAGGCTTGAACGGACATTTGATGGGCCTGAGTATCTGAATCTCGATGGGGCGGAGGGGATCGGCCTTTGGATCAAGGGTGACGGTTCTGGCGCGATCCTTGATGTTCAGCTCCAAAATCCCCGCGAACATGCGGCAGCTCGGTCGGATCATCTCGTCAAGATTGACTTCAAGGGATGGAAGTACGTTGAACTGCCTTTCCGCGAGCGCGACATAGACGCCTATTTGAAATATGAATGGCCATTCGCGATTGGCAACCCGGAATACATGAATCTGCTCCGTCCAAAATTCGTGGCTGTGGTGCGCATCTTTCTCAATGAAATACCTGTCGCTGGCGTAGAAGGTGTACTTGACGCCAATTCGGAGAACATCGGCTCCCGTCCACCGAGCTTGGACGTGTCGATCTCAGACATTAAGGCGCTTGCGCTCCGTGAGACTACATGCGAAGACATGTCGCTGAAGGTCAATGGGAAGAAGATACCTGTGCCATTTGAGTTCGCGGTGGGCGACTGGGCGGAACTGAAGGATGGGGTTTGGAACCTATACGACGAAAAGGGAGACTTCAAGGAGCGTGCGAACGGATCGGACATTGAACTCAAGACT
>CAVJWR010000009.1:0-39744 GCA_963653155.1 Limosilactobacillus gorillae | reverse complement strand
GCGTAAACGACTGCTCGTATGTTGCGCGGACGTCAGATCGGGCGGCGGCGCGGGCCGAAGTTACGTTCTTCGTTAGGGGCAGCCCACGCCCGGCACTGAAGCCGCTGACGGACGAGACGAGGAAATCCCTTGCCTGGGAGGCGGAAATGCCTGTTGAATGGGCACCGTCTAAAGGGGCCGATGCCTTGCCGCCAGTGAAGGTGCGTCCGGGCGAGGATGCAAGGCTTGAAGTCACGCTTCGTGGGCCTGTGAAAGATCCGGTGCTCAAGGTGAAGCGGTTCTTTGGTTGGCATGAATGGAAATTGGAGTCGGTAGAGGCGGACCACGTGAAGAAGTTCATGGATGGCCCTACGGTCGATGGTGTCCGTGCACTTCGCCTCGAATCCTCCGATCCGGAGAATGCCAATGCGCTTGTGGAGATCGTCAAACGATACGTTTACTGATGTGCATGAAGACTGAATGAAAGGAAGTTTGCAGATGAATCAGAATCGCAGGGATTTTCTTAAGGGAACGGCTTGGCTTGGCGTTGCTGCCGCAGCTGCCGGCTGCATGGGTACGCGCATGAGCCATGGTGGTGGCGGAACCATGAGCCAATTCCGCACCAAGCCGATGGACAAGATCCGGGTTGGCGTTGTAGGTCTTGGAGATCGCGGAAAGCCAGCTGTTCATCGCATAGCCTTGATTCCCGGATGCATGGTGACGGCCTTGTGTGATCTTGACCAGGGGCGTGTGTCGGATTGCCAGAAATGGCTTCAAGAACATGGGCGACCGAAGGCCAGCGAATACGTGGGGCCGGAGGCATACAAGCGGATGTGCGATTCCGATGACATTGATGTCGTGTACAATGTGACGCCGATCGATTGGCACAGGCCAATCAGTTGCTATGCCATGAAGGCGGGAAAGCATACCCTGCTGGAAGTGTGTGGCTGCTCTACGGTCGAAGAATGCTGGGAGTTCGTGGATACTTGCGAGGCGACTCACCGTCACTGCATGATGCTCGAAAACTGTTGTTACGGCGAATATGAACTTTTGCAGATGAACCTTGTCAGGCAGGGTTTTCTTGGCGATATCGTCCATGCCGAAGCGGGATATATCCATGATTGCCGGGCGTACAAGTTCAAACAGGCTTCCGAGCATAATGCCTGGCGTTTGCGGAGGGCGCTTGAACACAGGGGAAACCAGTATCCGACGCACGGGCTTGGCCCAATCGCCCTTGCGATGAACATCAATCGTGGAGATCGCTTCGATTACCTTACGGCCATGGAGTCACGCCCTGCCGCATTGGGCGAATTCGCGAAGGCAAAATTCCCGGCGGATGCATGGCAGAACAAGCTGAAATACTCTGCCGGCGACATGAGCATCACGAACATCAAGACCGCAAATGGGGCTACGATCACATTGCAGTATGATGTGGTATCTCCCCGCCCGTATAGCCGCATCAACCTGCTAAGCGGCACCAAGGGCATCTCGATGAGCTATCCGCGCTTCAACATCGCGTTTGAAAAGCAGGTTGGGGATAATGGCGCCCATCGCTATTTTGACGATGCAAAGGCCGCAGAGATTCGTGAACTCCATAAGCATCCGTTGTGGAAGGTGGCTGGAACTGTCGCGGCAAAGCTTGGCGGACATGGAGGCATGGATTTCATCATGGATCTGCGTTGGGCATATTGTCTTCAGAACGGGTTGCCGCTTGATATGGATGTCTACGATCTTGCGGCGTGGTCGTCGATCTTCCAGTTGTCGGAGAAATCCGTAAACGACAGATCAAGGGTGATCGACATTCCAGATTTCACGCGTGGTGGATGGAATACTGCGAAAGCTGCCGATATTGGGGGAGTGGATCTGAAGAAAATGGGCCTTGACGGCGCAAATATTGAAAAGGATTCTTCTCAGTTGAACGTCTAAAACGGATAGGAGGTCGCCATGGTCAGATGTCTTCGCCGTGATTCGCTGTTTTCACTCATGACTGCCATCGCAAGTGGCGCTTTCGCGTCCACCTTGTATGCGACGGATGGTGTGTGGATACAGCCGGACTCGAATGCCCCGGAAACGGTCTACCTCTGGAATGCGGTGGGCAATTGGCAGAATGGCAATGTGCCGACCGACAGCGAGTCGATTGCCGATTTTGGGACGATATCCGCTTCTCTGGCGACTCGTTATGTCCGATTGCCTGATGCGCTTTCACTGAAGTCCGTCAAATATGGTGTGGCGAGTGGTAATCTGCGGCTGCTTGGCGATGGATGCCTTGACCTTTACGATGGCGGTTTGGACAAATCCGGTGTGATCACTGACTATCTGCGTATTTATTCAGATATCCGCGTCATGGGCAAGTCGGCATTTGTGCAGTTCAAGGCATCGGAACTCTGTGGTGACATTCGATCAAGTTCGACCATGATAGCCCTTTCGTCCGGATCGTTTGTTCATCGCCTGGATCTCTATGCCAACAAGGCGGGTGGCGAGCGCATTTCGCCCATGGGGGATTCGCTCACGTTATCCCAGTCATTCGGCGACTTGCGCATTCGCTGTCCCGAAAGTTCGCCAACGAACAGTGTTTCCCGTTGGACGCTTGCGGCGAACAGCCGAATCGCGCGACGTGTATGCGATGGCGATCATGCCCTCCCTGTAGGGACGCTTGTGTTGGCCTCGAATGGTGCGTTGCCGGACGGGTGCTTCCTGAGGCGAATCTATGACCGCGATCTTATCGAACTGAGCGAAGTCGCGACGGTCGATGGCGAGGCGGAATTGACTTTTGAGGCGCTCTCCCAAAAGTATGAGCAGACGTTTTCCGGATTGGGGACCATGGGAGCGAATTTCCCCGCTACCGTGATGCTTTCCAAGTATCGGAATGAAGACGAGGCCAGACTGGCGTTTGGTTTTCTTGATCGTCCAGGGTTCCCTGTCAACGAAAGCCGAGGAGTTGTCTTCGATTCAGAAACGGCTTATCCTGGAACAATTGTCCTTGACAAGGTAAGTTCCATTCAGCCGGTGGTTTTGAAGAATTGCCATATTGAATTTGCGGGAGAGGGATTTGTGAATCCAGCATATGTGCGGCATGATTCGCCGATGTCCTATTCCCGTCTTACCGTGGCGGATGGTTTGTCGGCAAGTATCACGTGCCTCTCGAATGTCGTTGGACGGTTGGTCAAGGATGGAACGGGCGTATTGACCGTGGCGTTGCCGCATTCGCATGCAGAAACGGGGTCTCTCATCAACACAGGCACGATCAGAGTGGAAGAGGGGATGCTCAGGATTCTTTCCGGCGACAGTGGAACTGAACCGGCCGTCAAGAAACTGGAAATTGGTGCGGCGGGGGGACTCTGCCTTTCCGATGGGGTTGTGCTGACCGTGGATGAGCTGGCGGCAGAACCAGGTGCCGTCGTTTCCGGCAAAGGCGTAATTCGCCTAAATGCGATTCAGGATGTAGGAGAGATCGCATTAAGGGACGGGGCGAGGATAGAGACGCGCATCGGTGGCAAAGGCCGTGAACGTGTAATTACTTCTGTCAAGGCGAATGTCATAGGAACGCCGGCATTTTGGGTCGATGCGAGTAAAGTCGCCTCGATGGAGATAGAAACGGCAGACGATGTGAGGCGCGTCAAGGTTTGGCATGATTGTCGTGAAAGCGTTGAGGACTTCCACTCGCCGAAATACATGTTCGCCACGAATGTGGCCGATGTGAGCCCTACGTTGATCAGGAACGCGAATGGAGATGACTATGCGGTTGACTTTGCGCATCACACGGCAGAGGCTTCGGAGATAGAGAAGACGGAGGCGCTTGTCTGGAGTGTACCGGTATCAAACATCAAGGCGGTCTTCAAGGTGCTGGACCCATCTACCGCCGGCGGCACTTGCGTATTGGGGCAGACTACACGCCTGTCAGGGTACTCGGAGGTCATGCGACGCACACAGTATGGTTCGATTGACGGTGGGGCGCACATTCTCCATTCGTCCGCCAAGGCGAGGCAATGCGTCAACTTCTTGAACGGTGAGCGTGTGACGCGGTGGGCCAACCCGGAACCCGGTTATCCCGTCCAGACGTATGCATACAATGGCAAGACATTTACGAGGGTTGTGTTGCACGAGATTTGGAACACGAACAATGTCGATCTGGCGGCAGACGCGTTTGGCTATTCGTGCTATACGAAGAATGCGAACGGCGTTGACCGCATTTGCGAGTGTCTGGTCTACACGAACGACCTGACTTATGCTGAACGGCTTCAGGTCGCCGAATACCTGACGCAGAAATGGTGCGGCGGCGAGGTGACGTATGATCGCTTTGGCGGGATTGCGGAACGCATTGATGCGCTGAGAGGCGGAATGGACTATCATGTCGCTGACGGGGACTATGTGGCTGTCGATAAGATTGAGGGCACTGGGACATTCGCGAAAACAGGCGTTGGCGCGATGTATGTGGACGACATCTTTGCGCCTGAGGTCAACTTGAAGGTGGCAGAGGGTACATTGACGATTCGCTCCATCCTGGCCACGAGGGAGAAAATGCCGCAAGGGGCGTATATGCACCTTGATGCCTCGGACACGGCGACGCTGACTGATGTTGATGGCAGCGTTGCCGAATGGCGTGATTGGCGTGGTGCGGATTATCCGTCCGCGACACCTAAATTTGCAATGCCTGCTGTCAAATCGGTTGAAGAACTTGGCGGCAAGAGTGTCGTTGATTTCGGGGATTTCCGCAAATATGACTCTGCGACGAAATCGGCTGGTAAGGGGCTGCAGTTCTCCGCCTTGAATGAGACGCGCTCGGCGTTCTTCGTCTATGGCAGTGCTCGGGGCGGCGGCAGTCTCGTCGGCGGTGGCGAAGGGGATTACAATACCACCGGGCTGTTCCGTGGAACTGGCGAGACATTGGGTGCGAATCCGGAATCGCCCTTGATCTCATCCGAAGCCGCAGTGCCGCGCTATGTTCGGCTTGCAGCATCATCAAGCCGTGATTTTGGCGGAAGCAGATTCCGTCGGGATGGCATGGATTTCCGCACTGGATCGGATGGCTTTGGCGGAAAGTACGAAGTCATTTCGCTTGTGACGCCGGATGCGTACGTATCAAGTGCGCTTTCTCTGAACCATTACGCAAATTACAGCGGTGGGCAGGATATCGGGGAGGCAATTATATATGGTCGAGTGCTTTCAGAAGAGAACGTGAAGCTTGTCGAGACGTACTTGCGCAATAAGTGGTTTGGCGATGCGCTTCCATGCGGCTATCGGCAGGCGCGTGTCGCGTCTCTGGACGTTGCGGCAGGGGCGATGGTGTCATTGTGCGGCAATGCGCCGCTGGCGGTGGGGACCATTTCTGGCGGGGGCATCGTAGACGGCTCTGTTTCGCTGGATGGTGGCGAATTGTCAGTGACGGTTTCCGACGACGGTTCCGTACCCACGCTGACGCTTGGCGCGATTGGCCTTACTGATTCGGTTCTGGTGCGATTTGGAGGCATGGTCAAGAACCTTGCGGTTGGAGATTATGTGCTCATCAGGTCTGAGTCCATCAAGGCGGGGAATACCGTCGCATGGATGGTGAATGGGCTTCCGGCGAATCGCCGATGCGTACTCAGGGCCGTTGACGGTGCCCTCGTCGCGCAGATCTGCAAGGCTGGTACGGTTGTCCAGATCAGGTAGGGAACCCGCGTCCACTCTGAATTGTCAAATTGGCCGCAAATACAGCCAATGCAATTGAAGATTGGCTGTATTTGCGGCCAATTGTATTGACTGGCTGGTGCCTGATTTGCTATGATTCAGCCCCGAAGAAGGAAAATGCCATGATAAATGCTCTTCGTGAAGTTATGTCACAGTTCTATGCAGATGGAGTTCCGCGCGATGCCATTGGTCGTGCAGGGATATTCCCGGAATTGCGCAACAACGCAACGATTGTCAAGGGAATGCGACGAACGGGCAAGACCTATTTCACGTACTTGCGGATGCGAGAGCTTCTCGCTCAGGGGGTGCCCATCGAGAGGTTGGTTCACATCAACTTCGATGATGACCGTTTGACGGGACTGACGGTTGAAGACCTGCGAAAGATTGTCGACATTCACGCGGAAATGTTTCCGGCGGCTGCCGCTGAACGATGTCATTATTTTTTGGACGAGCTTCAGGATGTCCCCGGATGGGAGCGGTTCGCCCGTCGACTGATCGATTCCCACCGAATCCAGTTGTGCATCACGGGTTCGTCTTCGCGAATGCTGTCAGGGGATATAGCAACGGAAATGCGCGGGCGTTCGGTTGAGGTGGAGATATTTCCCTTGTCATTTGTCGAATACATTTTGTTCAATGGGGTATTCAGGGCGATTCCGACATTGGTTGATGATCCTCGTATTCGAGGCAAGCTCAAGAATGCGTTTGCAAATTACATGGAGTCCGGAGGTTTCCCAGATGCCCAGGGGCTGGACGCGTCTTCTCGTGTTGCGATTTTGCAGGGATATGCGGATGCTGTCATTTACAGGGACATACTCGAACGTCATGAAGTTCGGAGTGTGCAATCCTTGCGGTATGTGTTGCAGTATCTTTTGCAGAACTTTGGACGCAAGATGTCCGTTCGTGCCATTGCCGGAGTACTGAAGCAATTGGCGCTTCCCTGCGATCGCGATATGCTGGGCGAATACCTTTCGTATTATGCGGATGCCTATTTTTCTTATTCTGTTCCGTTGAGGACGGATTCACTGGCCGTCCGGCGAACTAATCCAGACAAGTACTATCTTGTCGATACGGGAATGATCGGTGCATTAAAGGCCAAAAATGATGCAGAGAAGGGCTTCCTTCTGGAGAATGCCGTTTTTATGGCCCTTCGGCGTGGATTCAACAAGATTGAGTACTACAATACAAAGAGGGGTGATGAGGTAGATTTCTTTGTGACGGACAGAGAGACGAAAGCGGAAATGCTGATTCAGGTTTCTTACGAGATGACGCGAGACACAACGCAGCATCGTGAGTTTACCGCACTCTTGGATGCACGTCGTGAAACTGGGATTGAAAATTGCATGATCGTCACGTGGGATGATGAGTTTGAAAAGGATGGCATTCAAGTTGTCCCGGCTTGGAAGTGGTTTCTGCTCGATCCACATCGGCAATAGCAGCCGGCCAATCCCATGAATCGTGGCCGAAGACTTTTGGGGTGTTGCGTTTAGGGTGCAAATACGATATAATCACATCCGTTTTTTGGAGAGAGAAGATTCTTAGGAGAACCACATGGAAAACGTGAATGATGTTTTGGCCGATGCAAACGCCAAAATCGCAAAGAGCTTCGATACGCTCAAGGCGCAGTTCGCCGGGTTGCGCACGGGCAAGGCCTCCCCATCGCTTGTCGATGGCGTGAAGGTCGACTACTATGGCGCCCCAACCCCCATCAAGAACCTTGCGACGATATCTACGCCTGAGCCTCGCCAGATCAAGATCGCGCCATTCGATCCAAGCGTGCTTGGAGAGATGAACAAGGCGATACTCGCCGCAAATCTCGGCGTCACTCCGCAGACGGATGGCCGTGTGCTTCGCATCACCATACCTGAGCTCAACGAGGAGCGCAGGAAGGAGATCGTAAAAGTGGCCAAGAAACAGGCCGAAGACCAGAAGATCGTGATGCGCAACGTGCGCCGTGACGCCAACGATGCCGTCAAGAAGCTTGAAAAGGACAAGAAGATCACGGAGGACGAGCGTGATCAGGGCTTCGAGAAGATCCAGAAGGCCACCGACGACGGCATCGCCAAGATCGATGCCGAGCTAAAGGTAAAGGAAGCCGAAGTGATGGCCGTGTGACGGCCCGTGGCATTGCAGGTTCACGGATTAACGAATCCAGTTGGCAAGGAGGATTAAATGAGCGAAGATGTTGAGATGAAGCCGATTGCACCGGAAGAGGTTGGGGCCGTTCCGCCGAAGGTGGATCTGTCTGCCGTGGCATCTGCACCGGCAGCCTCTACGGTGAAGCTCAAGCCGATAATCAGGAGGCCTGTTATCCGCAAGCCGGTCATCGGCGGCGCGAAGCCGGTTGTCCTAAAGCCCGCGTCAGGCGTTCCTCCGGCACCGGCGGCGGTTCCAGAGGCCGCCGCAGAGGCGCAGAAGCCTGAGCCGGCCCCTGCCGTCAAGCCTGTACAGGATGCGATGCCCGCACAGGCGATTCTCCACAAGACCGGCATAATAGCGGAAGGCATTCTCACGCCCGCACAGGCGCAGGCCGCAAAGACCAAGACATCCCGCATCTCGCTTGAGTCCGCAATAGGCGTCGCCCCCACGATCAAGAGCGGCGCTCCGATGAAAACCATCAAGTTGCGCCGCCTTACCGACATTCCGCCGGCACCGGGCGCAGTGAAGATCGATGCGGCCAAGCCCTCTCCGGCAGCTTCGCCGGCGGCATCTGCACAGGCCCCTGCGGAGCCAGCTCCGGCGGCGACTCCGACCACTGCATCGGCCGAGAGCGTGAAGCCAGAGACGGAGCCTGCCGCCGCACAGCCTATGGAGAAGCCCTCTACCGTGACGCAGAAGAAGACTCTCAAGCTTCAGCGTCCGGGCTTCAAGCGTCCTACCGTTGGTGGCCTCAAGCGTCCTGGCGCACCTGCCTCGCCTACGGAGAGCAAGCCTACGGCGGATGCCGGGGTTGCCGACCTCGCTGGCGATGTGGCCGAGCTTTCGCCTGTGTCCGAAATAGCGGACATTAAGCCGATGCCGTCTGTCGCGGATTTGCCGGACGATTCCTCTGCCACTGTCGCCGGAGTGCCGTCCTGGCTGAACATTTCCACGATTTTGGCTGGAGTCGCGGCATTGATCGTGATGAGCCTGTGCACATGGACGCTTTTCCGCGAAGCAGTCGGTCCTGCCGCAGGACCGAACGATCTCGCCTCGTTCCATTCGGATACAGATTACCGCCGGTAGTCGCTTATGCGGCGATTCGTGGCAATTGCGCGCACGGCTGCGATAGAGACGATGTCGCAGCCGCTTTCGGCCATTCTGTTTGCGGTCGCGGCGTTGGCCATCCATGTGTTGCCGGCGTTCCAGTACCACAGGTTTGATGCGCCTGGAAGGCTTGCAAGGGAAACGGGGCTTTCCGGCCTTTTCGTCTTCGGGCTCCTCTTTGCGGTTCCGGCCATAGTCAGGACGATAGGCCGATCACTTGAGACGGGAGTTGCCGCCGCTACGCTTGCGTTCGGTGTTTCCCGTCCAATGTATTTCATCGCGCATCTTGCCGGGACGCTGTTTGTGTTCGCGATGTTCTTCGTCTCGGTCGTTTCCGCCACAGCGGTTTCGTCGTTTTCGTGCGTCAAGGCATCCACCATCCTGACCGCCGAGGGAGTCGTTCGCGTATGGGGACCCGCATTTGGCGTTGGAGTATGCTGCTCCATTGTCCCGTTCGCCGTTGCGGCGCTTGTAAATCGCTTTCTGGATGGGCGTTTCTGCCTTTGGACGTGCATGCTCACCGTGGTTTTCCAGATGGTCGGATTCGCCATTTTCCATGATGTAGCTTCCGTCACGAATGTGGCACCTGCCCTCTGCACGTTATCGGTTGCCTGCATTGCGTACGTGGCGATGGCCGGGGCGTTGTCCACCCGCCTCAACGTGAACTGGGTGTCGGCGTGCGTGGCTGCGGCCGTCATCATGGGCTTTGTATCCCCGGTCGGATTCATCATGCCCAACATGGGGATGTTCTGGCTTGCGGAGGGAGACCGCTTTGCGGTCGCGCCGATCTGCGCCGGTGTCGCGCTCGCCATGCTTTGGACTGTCGTAGGATGTCTTTCTCTGGAAAGGAAGGAACTTGGATGACAACGGACGAATCGGTCGTTGTGCTTAAGGGTGTGGAAAAGACGTTCCGGGATTTCTGGATGCGTCCAATAGCCCAGGCCGTGCGCGGGATAGACCTTGAGGTCAGGCGCGGCGATGTGTTCGGTCTCATAGGTCCGAATGGATCCGGCAAATCTACGACCATCAAGATGATTCTTGGCCTGATGCGCCCGACCAAGGGGACGGTGCGCCTTTTCGGCCTCGATCCGCACGTTAGGGCTGCCCGTGCGCGAATCGGATATCTCCCGGAACTTTCGCGCCTCCATCCGTTCCTGACGGCGGAGGAGACGGTGATGTACTATGCCGGACTTTCCGGGATGAGGCGTTCCGACGCAAGGGAAAGGATGTCCAAACTGCTCGATGAGATGAATCTATCAAAGGCCCGCAGAAGGGCGGTCGGTGGGTTCTCAAAGGGCATGGCCCGCCGGGTGGCGATCGCGGCGGCACTTGTGGCGTCTCCGGAACTTCTCGTCCTTGACGAGCCTACATCCGGACTCGATCCGATAGGCACGCGTGAGATAAAGGATCTGATAGCTCGCCTCGCCGGAGAGGGCATGACCGTGCTGCTCACATCGCATCAGCTCTTTGACGTTCAGGACGTCTGCAACCGTGTAGCAGTGATGTCGGAGGGGAGAAAGGTCGGAGGTGGCAATGTCTCGGACATAGTTGCGAATGCCACGGATAAGCGGCATGCCCTTGAAGAATACTTTGAGGATAGGCTCGGCCTGGGGAAGGCTGCCCGATGAGGGCCGCTTTCGTCACAACGTGGCGAAGCCTGTGGCGAGGCAGGACGCTTTTGGCCCTCCTTGCCTTGACGTTTGCCGCGCATTTCCTGCTTCCCGGACTTGCCCGGTCGGACGGAACCCATGCCGGAAGGCTTGAGATGCACGTGAGGCTTGTGTGCGGCGCCATCGCAGCCATTGTGTATGTGTCGGCACTCGCCATTGCGTGCGGATCATTCTCGAAAGATCGGGAGGATGATCTTCTTCCGCTTCTGCTCGTCCGTCCCGCATCGGCATTTTCCGTGGCGCTTGGCAGATGGCTTGCCATCATGGGCGTGCTGGCGGTGGTGTTGACTCTGAATGCTGTCCTGCTGAATGCGACGCTTTCGCGCTCCGCCTATGCCCCCGGAAATTGCTGGGTGCACTATCCCCCTGCGTTGCCACCTGCGAATGTGACCGCAGCGAAGATGATGGATGGATTCCTCAAGAGCGACAAGACCCCTGAGGCGGTAAAGAAAGCGCCTCGTGCCGCAGTGCTTTCGCTGTTGACCTCCAAGGAGAATGAACGGTATGAGGTGGTGCGCCCCGGAAAGTCGATATCGCTGCCGTTCAACGTGCCTGGGCACGATGCGATAACCGCACGGGTGCGATTCTCCACGCTCTACAACATCAAGGAAACGCTATGCGGACATTTCACGTACAGGGCTTCGTCCGGATCTGTGAGCAACAGCACCCAGGCTGTGCTGAACGTGCCGCTCAAGCCAGACATGGATCCCCCGCTTCAGTTCGCGGAGCCGACGGTCGGCAGGCTTGACGGCCTTGACCTTTCCTTCAGGAACGAGGGTTCTTCTGACGTGATGTTCCGTCCGCGACGCGACATCGCACTGATGGTGCGCGGAGATTCGTTTCTCATGAACAGCGTTCGTGCCTCCGTGGAGATGCTTTCGCTCGTGGGGCTCTTGACGGCATTTGGCCTTTTTCTGTCGGCGGCGCTGTCTCGTCCCGTGGCTATCTTCACCGCTGCGGTGTTGCTTGCCGCAGCCTTGATGGCACCAGATGCCATATCCCAGTTCCCCGACGAATTCAACGCAACCCTTGGCGAACGGCTGGGTTTGGCCATATCGCGCATAGTGTCCAACTTCACGTCGGCGCTTTCGGAGGTGTCGCCCGTCTCCGACCTCGCCTCCGGCAAGGCTATAGCCCTTGCCGAACTCATGCGGGCGGCAATGTATAACCTGATCGTATGGCCGGCGCTGTTCTTTGCGATTTCCGCATTCGTGCTTCGCCGCCGCGCCTCATAGCCAGAACATTCCGGCAAGAGTGCCGCGCAGGTATGCCCATGCGATGTCTGGGCGGCGATTTCTCAAGGCAACGCAACCGTAATAGAGTGCGGATAGCGGGGCAAATACGAGTGTCACGGACAGGATCTGCGGGAGGCTGAAATGCCGTCTGGCGAAACGCAGACGATTCCGCGCAAAGCAATAGGTTCGGTACGGCTTCTCTATGCCGAGCTGGCGCAATTCCGGTACGCACCCAGACTCAAGGAATCCAAGGTGGTCGGTTCTTGCCCTTGTGGCGATGCAGGCGGAGAAACCGGCTTCCATTATCCTCCATCCGAAATCTGACTCTTCAAAGATTTGCACATACGACTCGTCGAAACCGCCCACCATGTCGAATACGCGGCGCGGCACCATGAATCCATTCGGGTAGTAGGTTGTCGAAAATATGGCGTCATGCGCATTTGGATCGGAATCGAAGTCGGCAAGCGGGAGATTGGGGCTACGGTCGCGTGGACGGGACGTCCAGCGGTTGAAGTCGCTTCCGAGCGACCATATTGATCCCCCCCCCCTGCGCTTGTGTATGGCCATAGGAGCGACGAGACCCATCTCTGGGTGCGCCGTGTAGACGGCCTCCAGTTCCCGGAGAATGTCAGGGTGGACGATGTTGTCGTCGTCGAGGAAAAGCAGATGGTCTCCAGTTGCCGCCGCTGCGCCACGGTTCCGGGATGCGGCCTGAAACGAATTGCGCTCGTTGCGCATGTATCTGACTCTCGCATCATTTCCAAACCGGCTTGCGATGCGTTTTCCGGTGTCGTCCGGGGAGCAGTCGTCCACCACAATGACCTCAAGCGCCGGATAGCCTGTCGCCAGAACGCTTGCAACACAGTCGCAAACCATCGAGGCGCGGTTGAAGGTTGGGATGATTACGGAAATGCTTGGCGTTTCTGTGTCTGATCGTGTCATGTGGTTTTCAGGTCATACGGTGTCCATGTGGGAACGCGACAGGCTCAGGCGTTCATTTGATGGGTGAGCGGAACACGTTGTACGGAATGAACGGACGGCTTGCGCGGACGCTCTCCGAGGGGAACCAGATGTCAGAGGCTGTAAGTCCGCAAGCGTCAACCATGTCGAGCGCATATTCGAGTTGTCCGAAGTCGGCGTTCTCGTTGTTCGTGCCGAAAGTGAACTTGATGCCGCGCTCCTTTGCGCGCGATATGATCTTTGCGCTTGGGATCTTGTAGCGTGCGCTGATCTCAAGTGCGACGTGGTTCTTTGCGAGAGTGTCGAGTAGCCTTGTGATGCGGGCATCGGTCCACAAGGCATCATAGTATGGAGCGAGCGGCGGCGGAAGGTATGTCGCGTTCGCGTATATGTCAACCGGCTCGTTCGAGAGGATAAGCTCGATCTGCGAGACGAGGAAGTCCATCCATTCTTCCCGGGAACGTCCGTTAAGGCGGAACTCGGCGGGACGGTAGATGCGGAGCGGCACTCCGTCATCGACGATAGTCATGGAGTCGGTGAACAGGTAGTCGAATCTCTCCAGCGCCCGACGCGAGAATTCGTACGGCCATTTGCGGCCCTCGCCCTGTGCGCCTCGCAGGAACGGCATGTCCTTCACTTCGCTGTAGTAGGCATCGGCTTCGGCATCCGAGCGGAGCATTCTCCCAACGCCGCCTTCTCCGACGTTCGGGGCAATGCCGTAGCTGATTCCATAGTTCAGGCTTTTCGCGTGGGCCATTTCCTTTGTAAGCCCACCCTTGAGGTGTACGTGGAAATCTATCACGGGGAAGTCAACCTGTTGCTTTCGTATGGCGCGGTCGCACTGCTCGTCGATTGGAGGCATGGTGTCCGCCGGGTTGCGCACCCCATCCGGTATCGGCGTAAGCGCGAGATCTTCGAACTCGACGCGTCCGGCCTCGCCGGTGAAGATGAAGTCTCCGCGACCGAACAACTGTCGTAAATGCGCCGCCGTGCGCCATGGATGTGCAGGTTCCGTGTAGCGCACGACGGTCACTCCGCCAACCTTTACCTCCACGTTCCGCTCTCGCACGGTTATGTCAAATGCGCACCACGATCCATCCTCGGCCAACGAACGGTATAGGTTCCGCACATGGGAGAGCGATCCCGTCTTGCGAGTTCCGTCGATCGGCCCGTTGCGGAACAGCACCTCATATCCGCCGCCAGCACCGTCTGCATGGAATGCGAGCCTTGCGGCGGCTCCGCTTTCCGTGCGGAATCGTCCGGCAAGCGTGAAGTTGCGCACGTTCTCGCCACAGGCATGTGCCGCGCCGGGGTCTGTCGCAATTGCCTTTGGCATTGACGCATCGGCCGCCAATGTGGTAAGCAGGGCGGCAATTAGCAGGTTTCTCATTGTTGTATGCCTTTCTATCAATGGAAAGCCATTATAGCACAAAACAATGTCCCCTTGCCGGGCATCGGAAATTCACCTTATATTTTGCACTTTCCTGTGCGTCTAAGAACCGATGTGTCGTGACTGTTGCGGCAACGATGGTAATTTAGTACAATATGCCACATTCCCTTTTTGAAGAATGGAAGGAGGCATGAGAAGATGAACGATAAGCAGATAGGCCAATCGGTGGATTTCCAGCTTACATACAGCCAGAAAATGCAACGGTTTTATTTCAATAGATTCATGTTTTCACACTCCAATGGGGTGATGTGCACCCGCGTATGGTTCCAAGATGACCTTAAACGGGATGGTGTTCAGTATGCGTTTGTTTTCTCCGACGAAGATTTCCAGACTTGCAAAAACAACATAAAGAACTATCTGCAGAAGGTCTTGCGAGACTCTTCGGTCTCTGATTCGGGAAAGGCGCACGTAGACCAATGTCCGCCTCAGCCAACATCGTTTGATAGCGCACGGGTGATGATGTGCTCGCGATCAGGAACAAGAGCCGAGATATATCTTGGATACTTTCCTTTGGCGATGACCGTGTCAGCCATGTCTGATGATGTCAAATGGAAGGATATCCCGCTTGATATCGTGCTTTGTTCTGATCTGGAATGCCATCTCTCTCTCCTCAAGATGATGGTGGAAGCATGAAAGTTCGTTCGACATCCATTCCTGGAATAGCCATCGGTGCGGCAGGTGTCATGGCCACTGCGACGTTTATTCCTGTTGCCAGTGGAGAGATGTGCGCTTCGTCTGTAGAAAACATGCCTGTTGATTCTGTTGTGTTCGCGACAAACTGGAGACAATACGGTCATAGGGGTACGGGAGACGTGCTTGCGAATAGCTCCATGAGTTTCCCGATTAACGAGGAATGGTCTGAGGAAAAACACAAGCCAGAACTCCGAAAACTCATCCTGAAGAAGGCTACGTCAAAGACTGGTCTTTCGGTGAAAGATGCCAGCCGCCTTGCCGCATTGCAACGAATGCGTCGGGATTCCATGCCTCTCGCCACTTCATATGAAACGTTCATGCGCGAACGTGAGCGTCTCGCTGAACTTAAGCGTCTGACAGATGCGCTCATGGAGTATGAACGCAAATACGGGCGTTCCCAAAATGGGTAGAAAAAGTCAAAATACACCTCAAAAGTATTACTCGAATGGGCGTGTCAAGCGAGGCCCAGCCCCTTTTGTCTCTCTAAAGAAGACTTCATACAGGAAGGCCTTACCGGAATTGCGCCGTGATTTCGGCGACAGATGCGCCTACTGTATGCGTCACATCGAGACAGAGACCGAGATGCATATAGACCACTTTGATCCGAGAAAAAAGAAATTTAAACGGCAGGAATACGCCAACCTTTTTCTTGCCGACGCTCACTGCAATTGTGCCAAGGGGGATACTTGGCCGACCCCTGAAGAGAGAGATGCTGGATGCCGCTTCCTCAATTGTTGCGATGAATACGACTACGGCTCTGTCATTTTCGAGGAGCCAACAACGCATGAACTTATTGGTGTGACTCCTGCTGCCATATACCACATTGAGACAATCGACCTGAACGACCCAGGCCTGATTAAAGAACGGAAATCAAGGGCAGAGATACTTGTCAAACTTGAATATCTCAAAGAGCGAGCCAAGCATGATCCAGACATGTCTGAGGCGGTAGACAAGCTATTTGAAGAGGCTAAAGATTTGATACCAGACATTCCGCCGCCACACAGATATTGGACGATGTTGGATCATCCTGATTCAATTTAGTCAGTCCCGTTTATTGGACTATAGACCGAAAGACGGACTGGCGTTATTTTCACGTCAGCGTCGGCATTCGTGGGTCGTGAGTATGGTAAAATGTGCGCATGAGCATGGCTATATGCAGACTTGACCATTCCTGTCCCGGTTCGCTGGCTTCACAGCTGGCGGACAACATCTGCCGGGCGATCGCGGCCGGAGACTTCAAGCCGGGGGACAAGTTGCCGAGCATCGCAAAGATGGCTGAATTGTGCGGAACGAGCGTACGTGTTCCGCGAGAAGCGGTACGGCGACTGGAGAACGAAGGCGTATTGAAGGGCAGGCCGAGGTCTGGGCTTATCGTGCTGGGCAGGAAGCGTTTCGTATGGCGCGGCAGCGTGCTGTTCGTCAGCTATGGCAGGCAGGCGTACTATTACAGGGGAGTGCTGTTCAAGAACATAGCGATGCGGCTTGCCGAAAAGGGCTGGCGCGTGGATTTCGTGAATGTCCTGAATGGCGAGGGAAGCGACGGACGGCAGTTCCAGGCGTTGCGGCGGGCGTTGCACAACGGGCATCGACTCGTCGTGGGCGCACATCTTGACGCGGCAACCGTATTTGAGATACGCAAGGCATCCGTTCCGTATTTTGCGATAGTCGACTCCATTGGCGACGGGAACAGGGATGCGGTTGGGCTTGTTTCACTCTCCGAATCAAGGGCGATCATGGAGTTGGCGAAGCTGTGCGCAGAATCAGGCGTAAGGCGAGCCTTGCGTATAGCCATAGACGATGCGGACCAGATGTTTGAGCTTCCATTCGGCGAAATGGGGATCGCGACCGAGTGCATGGCCATTCGTCCGGATACGAGCGTCAACAGGTTCGAGAACAGCGCGAACCTCGTCTACCGGCGCATATCCGCACGATTGTCTGACGCCAGAAAGCCAAAGGTGGATCTCCTGTACTTTGCCGACGATTCGTTCACGGCGGCTGGACTTTGGGCGATTCAGTGCGTTGGGCTACGGATCCCAGACCAGATTCGTGTGGTCACGTTCTCAAACAGGGGCAATCGGCCGTTTGCCCCATTTCCGATGACGTGCATCGAACACGATATTGTCGCATGCGCCGAAAACGCATCTCGCCGCATGCTCGCGTTTCTCGATGGACGCAAGTTTGTGCGCAGAATGATATGCCCTGCAAGGCTTGTCGTCGGGAAAGCATCGTAATCTGTGTACTTTAGAAACGTCGAAACGCACTAGTTCCGAGTGCCGGTTTGCGTTGGAATGGCATGGTCGTGTGATACAATGCCGCCATGAAGAAAAACGTTGGACTGGACTTGCTTAGGGTATGGCTCAGCTTTGAGGTCGTTGCCGATCACTTCTGGCATGAGAAGGGGTTGACTGGCGTGTGGGCATTCCTTTCAGCGATGCGCAGCTTGGCGGTACCGTGTTTTCTGCTGATGAGCTTCTACCTTACCGCAAACCGGTACGCGACATGCGATGGGCCGTGGCTCAAGAAGCGCTTTGGGCGGCTGTGCGTTCCGTATTTCGTATGGCCACTGATATACTACGCGCTGATAGTTGTCTGCTCTGCGCTTTCCGCGACGTTCGTCAGTTCGACTGTCGGCACTACGGAACTCAAGTGCTACGGCTTTGACCTTGCAGTGAACGGGTGGGATCTTGTTCGCCAATGGGTGTTTGGCATTGACCGTAGGCTCATCCACCAGTTCTGGTTCCACTCGAACATGATCTTCTGGACCGCAGGATTGTTTATGCTGTTCAGGTACGTGGTTCGGGAGAATGTGCGCACGGCTTTGTTGGTTGGCGGAATAATGCTGAGCTTGGTCTTGCAGTATTCAGGGCTGAATGTGTTTCTGTTTGATCGATTCTGTTTCGAGTTCAAGTATTCGGTAGGTCGGCTTTTCGCGACGTTCCCATATGTTGCGGTGGCGTTGCTCATAGGATTCCATCGCAAGCGAATCGAGGCGGCGTCTGGTGCGGCGAGGGCACTGTTCGCCGCGATCGGACTTTTCATGCTCTTCTTTGTCCATTATTCGGACGGCTTCCCTCGTCCGATGGGGCTTGGATACCAAGGGGTAAGTCTGCTTCTCATGGCGATTGGGACAGTGACGTTCTTCCATTGCCTGCCGTTTGACCGGGCGCCGGCGGCGCTTTGCCGCGTAATCGGCTGGCTTTCGAGATTCTGCATGGGCATCTACTGCTGCCATCTGGCGGTCGGCTGGGTTTTGCACGCCTGGCTTTTCCCGAAAATCGGCGTAGGCGCAGAATCCCTGGCGGCATGCTGCTGGACGTGGTGTGTCTCGTGGCTCGTATGCTTCATGGTATGGCTGATTCCAGGCAGGTTCGCAAGGTCGCTTGTCGAATGATGTTGAAAAGGCAAAGTGAGGTTCAAACATGGACGTAAAGAATGTTATCCGATTCATGACAGTTGGCTTTGTCGGCCTTGGCGTGGAGTTGGCGTCTGCCGCCACAACGGCCTATGTTGACAAATCGCGCGGAAATGACGAATGGCTTGGCACGGCTGAAAGCCCGTTTGCGACGATACAGAGAGGCGTGGACGCGGTCGATGACGGAGGAACGGTGTTCGTTCTGCCGGGCACGTATGACGTCGGTGAGACGGTGGATTCGGATGGGTGCTTGAATCGGGTGCTGATCGGCAAGAGGCTGACGCTTGTGGCGGCGGCGTTCGAGGAGACTGGATGCCGCACCAATACAGTCATACGCGGCAGGGCGGCAACTTCACCGCTTTCGCCCATGGAATTGGGTCTCGGCGACGATGCGGTTCGCTGTCTTCGCGTGACGGCGAGCGGAGTCGTGGTTCGCGGCTTTACGCTGGAGGGCGGCCGTACCCGCTTCGACGGAAATGGCGCATCGCTGAACCAGAATTTTGGCGGCGGCGCATATGGAGACGTTTCATGCGGCACTCGCATGGAGGATTGCATAATTCGCGATTGCGCGGCTCGTAGCGGAGGCGCGACGATGAACTGTCGCGTCGTGCGGTGTCTGGTAACCGGATGCAATTCCAGCAACGTCGGCGTGTGCTTCCGTGCCTCAGACGTCTACAATTCAATCGTTGTGCGCAATGGCTATCTGGGCGGCAACGGAATCGGTGCCTATGCGGGGCCGTTCTATAATTCGACCATCGCGGAGAATGACACGGGCGTGTGGCAGGATAGCGGCGCGGCCTGCCATAACTGCGCGATATTCAGGACTGGTCTTGGGACAGTAAAGGACAGCGGGTTTTATGCTTGCGTGACCGATAATGACCTGACCGACTACGAACACGATGCCAACTGCCGTACGGCCAGCTATGAGGATTGCATATACTCGCCTCTCGCGAATGATTTTCGTGTTGTGGTCGGGTCAGCGATGGATGGTGCGGGAAATCCTGCACAAGCGAACTTGGCAGTTGGTGGCGCACTTGATTTCTTTGGCGTGGCACGAACGTCGAGTGAAACGTCGATGAACGTGGGGGCGATCCAGAAGACCGTTCCGCTGTCTGCGAACGATGAAGTTTTTGCCCCGTCATTTGCGAAGCCATATGCCGGCGCAATATGGTCGAACGGAGAAATGCAGAATGCCTTTGGCCCAGTGGTCATTGGCGCCATGGCTTCATTCCTGCGCGAGAAGACGGGAACAGTAACCTATCCGTCATCATTCCGGCTTCAGCTTCCAAGAAGGCGTACGGTTGGCTACCTGATGGCTTCGGCGAGTGATGGCAACGAAGCCCATACGGTTCTGTTGAACTGGAATGACACTGTCGATCTACCACGCTTGCCCAAGGTTGGTTCGGCAGATGCAGTCTACGGCCTTTCGGTCGCAAACGCACTTCTTTACGTCGATAGGGAGGTAGGTTCGGACGAGACGGGTGACGGTTCGGAAGAAAAGCCTTACCAGTCCCTACAGAAGACCGCAGAGGTCGCGATGGCGAACGCAAGCGGAAGCGTGGTGTATGTTCGTCCGGGAGACTATGACAACGGGACGGCGTTGCCGATTGCGGACTACGGTACGCTGAAGTGCCGACTTGCGGTAAGGAATCCGAATTCGAGCATTCGATTTGTCGCTACCGAAGGTCCTGCACGTACGAGGATACTTGGCCAGGCCGACGGCACAACGGGCGGGTTGGGGGATGATGCAATCCGTTGCGTCCATGCCAATCCCGGTAGTGGGAATTCGCTTGTCATATCCGGCTTTACGCTTGCGTCCGGCCATTCCGGTGCGGATGCGGGGAGCAGGAATGCGCATGGATCTGTCGCCTATCGTGGTGGGCTTGGTTCGCTTTGGCTGAGCGACTGCGTGGTGACGGGATGCGAATCTGCGGTGGCGCTTCTCTATCAGGCGAATGCGGTTCGGTGCCGGTTCACGTCCTCTCTGACGCTCGGCGGAAGCATTGCCGCCGGCGGCATTCTCGTCAGCTCAATGGCGTGGGGGTGCGGACCGGACGGGAACGGCTCGCATTATCTCATCACCGGCGAAACGAAAGCCTACAATGTTTCCGTCGGCGCAACTTCCGAGAAGGCCTTCATGAGCGTTGGCGAGGTCTACAATTCGGTCCTTGACAATGGCGGCGATTTTGGGGACATCAATGGCTACGGCGTTGAAAACGGCGGGCTGCACAAGCATACGCTCGCGTATGCCGTGGGCGGAACGCCGCACACGGAAGCCGGGGGCAACCAGGAAGGGTCTGTATTCGGCATAAGGGCTGGCTTTGCTGACGTTGACGGCGGCGACTTGCGGCTTGTCGCCTGTTCCAGGGCACGAGGCTTGGCCAGGTTCGACTTGATGTGGAAGGGATGCCCGACGGATGCCTTTGGTGTGGCGTTCAAGGGAAGTACGGACGGATGTTTCACGGCTGGCGCGGTAGAGCAGTCCGTGCCGGGCGCATCATTCGAGACAACATACAGGAATGGCATCGAACCGACGGAGCCAAAGGCGTTTGATGGCAACGGCGAGATTGTCGTCTCGTCGCCTGCCCTCAACCGTCCTCTCATCGGCTATATGGTGAACGGCTCGCTTGTCGCCACGACGAACCGCACTTGGATGCTTCGGTTGGCCGACTATCCGGGCGTAGAGTCCTTTACGGTCACGGCCATGTACGGCACGAACTTCTGGGCCGATGCCACGAACGGCAAGGAGTCGAACAGCGGCCTCTACGAGACCGAGCCGAAGAAATACATCAACTCCGCGCTTGACCTTACGGAGCCGGGCGATGTGGTCATTGCTCTCCCCGGCACGTATGACGATCCCGCAGAGGCGCGAGTGCACAAGGATGGCGCCCGCGTCCGAAGCCGCGTGGTGGTGCCGGACGGACGCACCGTCCGCTCTCGTGACGGAGCCGAGGCGACGATCATAGCCGGCGCACCGGCGACTTCACCGACACGCCTAGGTCGCTTGGGGGCAGATGCGATCCGATGTGTGCATCTTGGCGCAGGTTCGGCGATAGAGGGCTTTACGCTCATGGATGGCAATACCGATTCGCCCGCAAGCGGGTGGGATGATCTCAGCAACGAGGATGGTCGTGGCGGTGGCGTGTGCGGCACGGATGTCAGCACATCAATTGTGAAGGACTGTGTGATTACAGGAAATGCGTCCGTGCGTGGCGGTGGAGTATACCAGGTCACGTGCCGCCGATGCCGGATTGTCGGCAACACGGGCGTGTACATGGGTACGGGCGCGAACTCGGCGCGACTTGTCCGCACTTTTGCGGACGGCAATTCCGGCAACAGCATGTGGATGTATCAGGGCTTTCTCGACGGATGCACCATCGGCGCGAACAATCTTCGTGAAGATGGGGGGCCGTCCAGCGCCTATCTCGATAATGCCACAGGGCATATCCGCAACACTCTTGTGTTGGGAGGTTCAATATACTGCGCAAATTCCAATGTATACGATTGTGTGCTGGCTCCGGGCGTGACGGATGTGCCGCCGTATCTGGACGAAAGCCATCGGACGATTGTTGATGCCGCGCCGCTTGCGTTCGAGGACGATGGCATTACACCGAAGATCGGCGAGAATGTCGCCATCGACAGGGGCAATCCCGAATCCATGTCAGCCGAAGACCGCGATTGTGACCTTGTCGGGCACCGTCAGGTCTGGAATGTGATGGTGGATGTTGGTGCCGTGGAGGCCGATTGGTGCGACCGTTATGCAAAGGACTTGTCAGGCAAGCGACTGAAGGTCGATGCCGTCCCATCGACGGCCGTTGAGGATACTGCGCGTCAGGTTCGCCTGTTGACTGGCACACTGGAGATGTCATGGCGCCCACGTGTGAATGCCCCTACGCCAATGAGGCTCAACTATTCCGTTGCCGGCACCGGCACGCTGGTGATTCGCCTGAATGGCGAGGTCGTAGATACGGCTACGGCGGGCCAGACGAGACAGTATGCCTATTTTTCGCCATCGTTGGAAGACAGTTTGACGTTCACGTACGAGCCGGGCGAGGATGACGTTCTTGGCGCATTGATCGGCAGGTTCGACAACATGGTTGGCATGGTGCTGACTGTGCGTTGACGGAATGGAGCTTGATCGACATGCTGGCAGCTTTCTTTGCGACCACACTTAGCCTCATCCTGCAGCCGGGCACGGCGGATGACCCGTCCGCGATTTGTCCGCTGAGCCTGAACGCGGATCCGGTCGCCATCTGGTACGACAGCGAGGCCGTCCACGTCGGGGACGAGACGTTCGCGTGGGAAGCGCTGGGCGTGAAGCCGAAGGATGGCGTGGAATGCGCATTGCCGTTGAAGACGTCGCCAGGCGCACATGGCAACGTCCGGCTGCGCCTGTCGTCCGCCGCGCCGAAGTTCCGTCTCGGCGATTTCGGCGTTGTAGGGGACAGGATGGTCTCGAACCGCGTGGAGATCATCCCGGCAAAAGATGCCGTATTCTCCACGCGCCTCTTCGCGACCGGGCCGCGCCCGGACTATCTCATGCAGAGAAAGTCCCAGGCAATCGCCGCAGGGTCGCATGGCGTCATTTCGGTGGGCGGCAAAGCGCCTCAAAGCGGCAAGCTCAATTTCCGTTTCTGGACGAGGGACGGGGAATTCCATTACTATCTCGCCGACACGTTCCACGCGCCGGAGAAGCCATTTGACTTCGCGACGCTCTGGGCCGTCCCGCCGGATGTCCTGCGTGTGAAGTTCAGCGGCTGGACGAAGGAGCCTGGGCACAGGCTGCGCCTGACGATGAACGACCTGAAGACGGACACGATCCGGGCCTGGGCGGCGGAGCGTCCCATCGGCCCGGCGGACGGCGAGCGCACGCTCGACTTCGACGTCAGCGGCTTGCAGGGCGGCTTCTACCGCGTGCACGTCGATTTCCTTGACGCGGCCGGGAATGTCGTGCATTCCGACGTGTCGAACCTGATGCGCCCGTCAGGCCCGATGCCGTGGGAGGGGACTACGCTTGGCGACGAGGACACCGTCCCGCCGCCGTGGACGAAGCCGGTCTTCGCGCCAGACGGGACGGTTTCCGTATGGGGGCGCGAGATCAAGCTCGGCGGCCGAGGCGTCGTGGAGCAGATCGTAAATCATGGCACGCCGATGCTCGTCGCGCCGGCGACTATGCTCTGGAACGGGACGCCGCTGACGTTCGACGTCGCGCGGACGGTGTGCCGGAACGCATCGGCGGCATACCGTCTTGTCGCGCGCGAAGCCCCCGTGTCGGTCGATGCCTTTTGCGAGTTCGACGGGCACATCCGCCTTGAGACTGCGTATCGTGCGCCAGTGGAGAGTCTTGAATGGCGCATTCCGGTCAATCGCACGTGCGTCATCGGATTCGACGACTGCTCGGCCGAGGGCAACCCGGACGTGCTGATCCCGAAGTCCGGCGACTGGTCCCGTGCGTTCAACCCGGAGCTGAAGCCGTTCTGGTGGATGCCGGGGCGTGTGGGGCTCATGGGCGGATTCTACAACCTGCACGGCACGCGCGTCCGTGAACTTGACAAGGCCGTGTCGGTTCGCGCGGCGGGCGATGTCGTTACGGTGACGAGCGCATTCGTCGATACGCCGCTTTCGGGCGGCGAGAGCCGGACCGTCCGCCATTACCTTGAGCCGACGCCCGTCAAGCCGAAGAACCGCGCGCTGGCCGCGCTCGACATGGACCAGCTTGTTTGGTGGACGGGCTACCTCTGCGACTACTACGAGACGAAGTACCCTGGCTTTGACGACCCGCTGCGGTTCAAGCCGTGGCGCGACAGGATCCGTCAGGGAAAGCGCGTCTACCTCTACAACGGCTCGTGCGGCGCCTCGCCGGAAGACCCGATCTGGCACTGGTTCCAGGCGGACTGGACGACGACCGAGCCAGGCGCGTTCTGCCACGAGGCGCCGCTCACCACGCCGTCGCTTCGGCAGCACAACAACTGGACGTACGGGTGCCTGGCCACCAAGGGATTCTTCGAGGCCAAGCTGTGGGGCGTGGACTGGTACTTCAACGTTCCGGCCCCGGAGGCGAAAGACCTCTATTTCGACCTCGCGAACCCGCATCAGTGCTTCAACGCGAGCCATCCCTGCGTCTGGAAGGACGACTTCGGAGTGGCGCACCGCGACTGGTCGACGGAGCCGACGCGGGAGCTGCACAAGCGGGCCTACCGTCTCGTGAAGGCGAAGAACAGCGATGGGCTGCTGCACGGCCATCCCGGATGCCGCCGGACGCCCGGGGACGTGTTCTTCGACAGCATCTCGACGGGCGAGAGGATGATGTTGCGGGTCCAGCGCAACTACAACTACTATGGCGTGTTCACGCCTGAGATGATGCAGTCGTATTTCGTGCCGAGGGCTGCCGAGATGGTCGTCCACACGCCGCCGCAGTTGCGTCGTGCGCGTGAATGCCTCGCTCCCGAACTCCTTGCGGGCTACGATTCGCACGAGAGCGAGACGGACCGTGCGATCCGCCACTGCGCGGCTTACGAGAAGATACACGACCTCTGCATCCCGCGTGGGCCTGCGCACGAGGAGGGGCCGCAGTTCTTCAAGGTCGATTCGCCAATCAGGCATCTTGGTCCGAATGTTGAATACCATGCCTACTTCCATGAAGGTCCGCATCCCGTGACGCTTTCCTCGCCCGGGCCGCGCCAGCTCTGGGCCTGGTTCGCCGCCGGGAAGAAGGGAGTGTTGGTGCTGCTCAACGACACGGATGCGGCTGTTGTCCAGAATGTGTCGGTAAAGGGGCTTTCCTCTGTCGGGATAGAGTTGCTGGACGGCGACCGCTACGACTTCACGTCGGGCGTCTGCGCGATCGACTTGGGGCCGCGCGGCGCGAAGTTCATCTCATTCGGGGCGAGATGATGAAGCCCGCATTGGCCATTATTGCTGTTTCCTTCTTCGCGATGCCTGCTGTGGCGGATTTGGTCGAGCGTTCCGTGCGCATGACGCCGACAGAGGCGTTCGCGGCAGACGAGCTGGAGGCATGGCTTGTCCGCCGAAAGGCGGATTTGGGTGGATGCCGCATTGCCTTGCGGCAGGACGATTCGCTTGGCGCGGATGTGTTCCGTATGCGGATCGCGACGAATCGGGTAGAGGTAGTTGGCGGCGTGCGCGGCATCCTCTACGGCGCGTACGAGTTTCTGCAACGCTTTTGCGGCATCGAGTGGTTCGCGCGTGACACGGTGACATGTCCAGAGGGCGGAACGATCGTCTTGCCGGAGACGTTCGATTTCACGGGCCGCCCGGCATTCGAGATGCGCGAGCTCTATTTCCACGGCCCGCATGTGGATGGTGACTTTGCGGCACGCCTGCGCCTCAACGGCGATTTCAGCGGAGTCGCCGAACGGCATGGCGGCAAGATGTGTCCAGTTGGTGCGGGCTTGCGCAGCCACACGTTCCATCGGCTAGTTCCCCATGAGGTGTACGGCGATACGCATCCGGAGTATTTCGCCCTGCGCAACGGGCGGCGCATGACGAAGCCGAAGAAAAGCGCGGATTTCGAGTTGCAGCTTTGCCTTTCTAATCCGGATGTGCGCACGGTTCTTGAGATGAATTTCATCCGGGCGATCGCCTCGGACCCAAAGGGTTGCCGCTTTGGGGTTTTCCAGAACGACAACGAGAACTACTGCCAATGTGCGGCCTGTACGCGCATCGCGGACGAAGAGGGCTCGCAAGCAGGGCCGATCGTACGTCTTGTGAACGCCGTGGCCGAGAGCGTGAAGCAGATTCGTCCCGACATACTTGTGCAGACAGGTGCCTACCAGTATTCGCGGCACCCGTCCAGAACGCCGTATGCGGATAATGTACTGCTTGAGCTCTGCACGATTGAACGGGACATGACGGAACCGATGGCGACGGGGGGTGATGCCGAGAATGCTGCGATTAGGCGCGATTTCAACGGATGGTCGAAGCTCGCGAGGCATCTCTACGTCTTTGATTACGTGACCGACTTCAATGCGTATCAGATGCCGCTTCCGAATGTAGATCTGCTTCAGCCGGACATGCGGTATTACCGGGACTGCGGCTTTCGCTGGGTGACGGCAGAAGGCCCGTACCACGGCACTGGCGGCGACTTGCAGGAACTGAAGGCGTATCTTCTGGCAAAGCTGATGTGGAATCCCGATGCGGATGTCGCACGTCTTACGGATGCCTTTCTGGATGCCTATTACGGGAAGGCCGCGCCGATCGTGCGCGAGTATCTGGATGCCGAACGTGCACTTGGGCGGGAAGCGGGCGATCGTCGGATGAACTGCTTCACGGCACCGACAGACGCTTCCGTTGTCACGGACTCCTTCCTGGAAAATGCGTCCGCAATATGGAGCCGTGCGATTCGTGCGGCGGCGAATGAGTCCGATGCCATACGCCGTCACGTGCGCGTCGGCGCCTTTGGCGTTGACCTTATTCGCTATTACCGCCTGTATGATAGGCTCAAGCCGACGGACTTCTCCTTGCGTCGTTCGGCGATGGCCGATGATGCGGCGTATGCGGATCTTGAAGCGTTGGCGCGTTGTCTGCTGGCGTGCCTGAAGGACGAGCCTTCAATTCGCCTGTGCGAAGGGTGGGAGCGGGCTGAACTGCCTCGGCGGCGTCAGATGGAAGAGGTCGCATCGGGAGCGTTTGCGGCGCAGAAAATGATTGGTGGGGCAGACGTGGTAGAGATTGGTTCGGACGGACTGCATATCGAGGGGCTTGACACAGGAGCATCCGCCATTGTTGCGGTTGGCGGTGCCTTTGGCGGCAAGGCCGTGCGCCTTGCGAACACCTCGTTTGACTGGCTGGTGCAGAAGGAAATGCCCCTTCGGGCGTTTGACGCGAACGTGCGCTACCGGCTTCGGATTCGCGCGAAGGTGGTGAAGAATCCAGAGGCGAGGGCGGACGGCGCGGCGGCCTGGGCTGGGCTGACCGACCGAAAGCTGCGGAAGCCTATCCTGAAAAAGACTTTCACGGTGGCTGAGTTTGGCGATGGCTGGACATGGCTTGACCTCGGGACTTTTGAGCCGGGCGAGCAGCGGTTCTTCTGGTTTGGATCTGGGCCGTTCGACAAGAAGTCCGCTTCGTCGAACCCAGATATAGCGGAAATACTGTTCGACCGTCTTGAAATCTCAAGGGACGATGGTGGGAATGGATAAAGGCGTTTATCGGTTCGCGCGGCTTTTCGTGGCGTTCGCATTTGGGCTATTGTGCCATCATTTATCGGCGCGTACGGTGACGTGCCTGAGCGGCGACGAATGGACATTCGATGGGAAGCCCGTATCGGTACCGCATACGTGGAATGCCTTCGATGCGGCGGACGGGAAGAACACGCTCGTCAAGAATCCGGGAACGTCCGTCGGCAGTCCATCGTATGCGCGTGGGGCCCATACGTACGGGCGAAATCTCCCCGATCCTCGTCTCGGCAAGCGTTATTTTCTCCGCCTTGAGGGCGTTTCGAGCAAGTGTGAGGTATGGGTCAACGAATCGTTGGCGACCAGCCACTACGGCGCATTTACGGCCTTTGCGTGCGAGATCACCGACATGCTTAAGCCTTCAGGGAACGAATTGCGCATAGTCGCGGACAATTCATATGACCGTGACGTGCCGCCGATTTCGGGAGACTTCTCGATGTTCGGAGGCGTCTACCGCGACGTTTGGCTGATAGAGACTGATCCCATTTGCATAAACCCGCTTGTGTATGGCGGTTCTGGAGTAGTGCTTGAGCCGAATCCGGCAACCGGCCACGTCGTGGCCCGCATCTCGGTGCTTGGCGGCGAGGACGAAGTGCAGGAGTTCGATTTCCCGAATCCGAGGCTCTGGTCGCCGGAGACCCCAAACCTCTATGAGCTGACTCTTCGGATCGAACGGTCGGGAAGTCGCGATGAGGTGAAGGAGACGTTTGGGTTCCGTTCGGTCGAATTTCGAACGGACGGCTTTTACCTTAATGGGCATCGGCGGCAGCTTCATGGCGTGAACAAGCATCAGGATCGCGACGGGAAGGGCTGGGCAGTGTCGGCTGGCGATCTGGCTGAGGACGTGGATTGGATCAAGCGGATGGGTGCAGATGCCGTGCGGACGGCACACTATCCGCACTCCACCGAGTTCTACCGGCTTTGCGACACACGCGGCCTTCTCGTATGGACGGAGCTCCCGCTCATAGACGAGCTTTCCTTTTCCGATGCCTTTCGCTCAAATGCCCTTGTCATGGCGAGAGAGATGGTTGCCCAGCACAGGAATCATCCGTCAATAGTGATGTGGGGGCTCTACAACGAGATCTTCGGGGAAGGCGGAAAGGCCATGCCGATGGATATCACAGTCGCTTTGCTGAAGGAGATACATTCGCAGATAAAACACGATGACGCTTCGCGTCCGACGGTCTCTGCGGGGTGCGATGCCTTGCGCAGGCCTATATACGACATCACGGACGCGCAGGGATTCAATCTGTATCCGGGTTGGTATAACCTTGAGCCGTGGTATACGGGTGACGGCGGATGGGATCTCTCGAACGCCGTTCGGCGCGTACTGGCGGAAATGCCGACACGCAAAATGATCGCGGTAAGCGAGTTTGGCTGCGGGGCATCAGTCAACCAGCATGGCGATCCGTTTGTGCGCCCAAGACCGAACATTGATCCATATCCCGAAGAATATCAGGCCTATCTCCACGCCGGTGCGCTGCATGGCGTACAGGGAAACCCGCTCGTTTGGGGAATATTCCCATGGGTGATGTTCGATCTTGCCGCCGACAGGCGGCACGAGGCCGACCGGCACGGCATCAACAACAAGGGACTCGTCACATATGACCGCAAGACGGCCAAGGATGCGTTTTACCTGTACAAGGCGAACTGGAATCCAGAGCCAGAGTTGCGGCTCGTTGGTTCGCGCATGACTACACTCACGAACGAGACGGTAAACGTGATGGCGTTCTCGAATGTCGGCGACGTGACGCTTGTCGTCAACGGGCAAACGTTTGGCGTTGCCGTGCCGGACCGCGTTAAGACATGCTATTGGCGGGACGTGCCGCTCGTGCCCGGTCCGAATCGCATTGAGGTTCGGGCGGGTGGGCTATCCCGGACGGCTGTTTGGACGCGTGTGTCGGCAAAGGCATTTGTCCTTGGCAAGGGCCTTGTCGTCATCCAGTCGCCGCCTGATCTGCTACAGTAGCCCGTCCCGATTCGGCAGGTGAACGACGGTACAGGCCCGATTGTGTGAGGAGATTCGTCCAAGATTATAAGTTGCCGAAATCGCCGCGACCCCATTGCTTTTCGACCCCGAAAATGCTATAACTTACATTGTTTTCTGATTGGGGTCACTATTCCCTGAAAGGGAAGCGAGGTAAGAAATGGCTACATCAAGTATAACGGCGAATTTTCACACCGACGACCCGAAAGCCGCCAATGCGATAGTTCATGCCATGTTCACGGTCTCATCCGCTCCGACGCGGATGCCCAAGCGGACGCGCTTCGAGGTGAAGCACACGCCCGCGAGTGACCATGCTTTCTTTGAACGAGTCAAAAGACGTTTGCGGTCATGTCAGCCGGTCTGAAAACATTTTCGCTCACGGAATATGAGGCGAACATCGGGGGCGAGGGATTGAATGAATTCCTCGACTCTTTTTCTTGTCCCATCAATCCCGAAGTCGAGCACTTTCTGAAGCACAAGGCGGTATTGTCCGCGAAACTGTCGTCGTCACAGACCTACCTCGTATGCAGTGACACGACGGGCGAATTGCTTGGCTACTACACTTTGGTTCTCAAGTCGTATTCGGTGAACGGGGCCAAGTTGAGTTCGGCGAACCGTCGTCTCGTTTCTCGTTTCGCCGAAGCGGATGATGCGGGCAACTTCAACGCGGCTGTTTACCTGATTGCGCAAATCGGCAAGAACTTCGCCGTCGCAGAGAAGGATCGGGTGGCGGGTGGTGATCTCATCGCCAATGCGCTCGACGAGTTCCGTGCGATCAAGAAGCGAGTCGGCGGCAAGCTGGTGATGATTGAACGCGAGAGCGACCGTCCCAAATTGCTTGCCTTCTACACCAAGAACGGTTTCAAATCGTGGACGAGTCGGTTCAATGCCAAGGATGGCGTGACCTACGATCAGATGTTTACAGTCCTGAACGACGAGAAAGAGACCGCCTAACGGTAGACTGAATGACTTATACCGGTCGTGAAGCAAAGACGGCTGGCTCACCACGGGTTCGCCCGGAGTGTGGAGGTGCTTGCCATTCTGCGCGGGATTTGAGACAATACATGGCGATGCAAACGAAGAATGCCATAGAGGAACCTGCGGGCAAGCCGAAGATCGTGATCTGCATGGGCAGTTCGTGCTTTGCCCGTGGGAACGAGAAGAACCTTGAGTACTGCGAAAGCTATCTCAGTGAGCATGGCCTTCGCGATGAGGTTGACTGCGAGCTTTCGGGCAGCCTGTGCACCGGCAACTGCGCCAACGGGCCCGTTGTGATCGCTAACGGGAAGACATACACCAATGTCGACAATGGCGTGATGAGGGATATACTGGAGTCGCTGTTCAAATGAATGGGCCAGTCTACACCATCGAGAACAAGTGCCAGGACTGCTACAAGTGCGTCCGGCACTGTCACGTAAAGGCGATACGCATCGTTGGCGGCAAGGCGAGCGTAATCCCAGAGGCGTGCGTTGCGTGCGGGGAATGCGTCAAGGTGTGCCCTGCGCACGCGAAGAAGGTGCGGATCGACCTGCCTCGCTTGCGCCAGCTGCTCGCCTCCGGGGCAAAGGTATATGCCTCTATAGCTCCGAGCTTCGCGGGCTACTTCAAGGGCGTGACGATCGGGCAGCTTGCCGCCGCGCTGAAGATGGCCGGGTTCGCCGGCGTTTCGGAGACTGCGCACGGCGCGGAATCTGTGAGCGCACATGTAACGAAGCTGTACGAGGTGGCCCCGCGCACATCCGTAATGATCTCAAGCGCGTGTCCCGCGTGTGTCGATTTCATACGCAAGTACATGCCGCAGTGGGCGCGTTTCATTTCGCCGCTGCCTTCCCCTGTGAGGGCGCACGTGCGGCTTCTCCGGGAGGCGCTTGGGAATGACGCCAAGGTTGTGTTCTTCGGGCCATGCGCCGCAAAGAAGGGAGAGGCCGACAGGTTTCCGGAAGACCTTGCGCTGGCCATAGTGTTTCCCGCGCTTGAGCAGTTCCTTCAGGAGCTTGGCATCGACGTGGCCAGCATGGAGGATAACAGGGATCTTGTCCTCGGCCCGGCGGAAGAGGGGCGATTCTACTGCGTTGAGGGAGGCATGAACGACACGATACGCGATGGTACCGACAAGGTGCGCTACGTATCGGTTTCCGGGCTTGACAATCTGCACCGTCTGCTTTCGGCCACGCCACCGCCGCCGGAGACCGATGCGAGGCCGATCTTCATAGAGGCCCTTGCGTGCCATGGCGGGTGCGTAAACGGCCCCGCAATGCGTCCGGATGCCGGCGGAACGCTCGATGCCCTCCTCAGGACAGACGCGATATCCCCGATACGGCCTTCGGGCACACGGTGCTTCACCCATTGCGGCGGTGCGAGCTATCCGGCAGCGCCGGTTCCCGTGGACAATCCCGACGAGGCGACGATCGCGGCAACCCTTGCGCGTGTCGGCAAGACCACCAAGGCCGACGAGCTGAACTGCGGCGCGTGCGGCTATTCCACGTGCCGCGAATTCGCCCGCGCCCTCCTTGCCGGAAAGGCGGAGGAGGCCATGTGCCACACGTTCCTCAAACGCAACTACGAGCGCACGTCAAGCGCCCTGATAAGGTACATACCGGCGGGGGTGGTGATAGTGGACGGTTCCGGCTGCATACTGGAGTGCAACAGGATATTCGCCGAACTTGTCGGAGCGACGGTCGAATACGATGCGCTCGGCAGTCTCGCCGGCATTCCGTGCGACTCGTGCCTGCCGGAGTTCTCGGACCTTTTCGCCGGTGCGCTCGAACACGGGAGCGAGATAGAGAAGTTCCGCCAACCGCTGAAGGATCGCCTCGTGAACGTATCCGTATTCTCCATCGCGAAGGGAGAGTCCGCAGGGGCCGTCATACAGGACGTGACGGGCAACGAGATGCATCGCGAGCAGATCGCGGCAAAGGCGCGTGAGGTGATCAAGAAGAACGTGTACACGGTCCAGGAGGTGGCCCGCCTTTTCGGCGAGCACATCGCCGAGACGGAGATAATGCTGAACGAGATCGCCGGCGCGTACGAAAGCGAGACGCAGGGGCGGCGCCTCAATGGCGGAAACAGCGACAGCTACCTGAACGGATAGATGGCGGAAGACCTTTTCATAGAGATGGAGCATGCGCAGTATACCAAGACAGGCCAGGCGGCCTGTGGCGATGACGTGCGCTTCCTTACGGTAGACCGCGAGAACCGCCACATAGCGGCCCTTTCGGACGGGCTTGGCTCCGGAGTAAAGGCCAATATCCTCGCCACGATGACCACCACGATGGCGATCAGCTTCCTGAAGTCAAACCTGCCCACGCTTGAGGCGGTGGAGATCATCATGGATTCGCTTCCCGTATGCGAGGTGCGGAAGATCAGCTACGCCACGTTCTCGCTCTTCGACTTCCGTCTGGGCGGAAGGGCTCGCATTGTCGAGATGGGGAATCCCGGATACATCCACCTGCGCGGGACGGACGAGATATCGCCAGTCGTGGAGGAACGCCTTGCGAGCAAGCACTGGCCAGACCGCGACATGCGCGAGTGCGAGGCGGATTTCCGGGCTGGAGACCGCATCATAATGTGTTCCGACGGCGTTACGCAGGCGGGACTCGGACAGCGCAGGGACATGAAGTTCGGGTGGCGCCGCTCCGGCGTGCTCAAGTATGCTCGCGAACGGATAGAGGCCGATCCCGACATATCGGCTAAGGATCTCTCATCAGCCATCGCCTCCGAGGCAAGGGCCATAGTTCCGGGGATGTGCAAGGACGACATAAGCTGTCTTGTCGCGTACTTGCGCCATCCGCGAGTGATGCGGGTGCTTACGGGGCCTCCGTTCTATAAAGAACACGATGCGGAATACGCGCACCATGCGTTGCTTGGGCCGGAACACACCGTCATATGCGGCGGCACTTCGGCCAACATCATCGAGCGCGAGCTTGGCGCCAAGATAAGCATACCGCTTTCGGCGATGCGCAACGCTGGCGGGTTGCCGCCTGTGGGCACGGTAGAGGGGATCGGGATCGCGACGGAGGGTATCCTCACGCTGGATCGGGTTTTGACTGCGCTTGAGCAGGGGCGTCCGCCGGAGAGGGAACCCGCCGCCGCGAGGGCGATCCTTGAGCGCATGATGCGCCACGACCGCATCGAGTTCATAATTGGCACGAAGGTCAACGACTGCCATCAGGATCCAAACCTCCCGCAGGATCTTGAGCTCCGTCGTTCCGTGATCCGCCGCATGGCGGCGGTCCTTGAGAAGACCTACCGCAAGGAGGTCTCGCTAAACTTCTATTGATCTAGACGCATCGAGGCAACACGCCCGAAAGAATCGGAAAGGGACACATATGGAAAAGGTTAAGGTGGAGATATGCTGCGGCACGGCCTGCTATCTGCTTGGGGCTGCGACGCTGATGGATATTGAGGATAGCCTTCCGGCTGACATCAGGGACAGGGTGTCGATAGAGGCCCGGCCATGCCTTGATCTGTGCGAGCGCGAGAACCTTGAGGGCGCTCCGTTCGTCCGCTTCAACGGAACGGAGGTGATGGGCAAGGCATCTTCGGAGAAGGTGCTGTCCCGCATAGCCGAACTTGCGGCGGAGGTTGTGTGACATGCTTAACGGCGCAATATACATCCGGCGCGAGCTCATGATACGGCTCGTTCGCGCTTTCGATTCCGGCGAACTCAGAAGGGAGATCGACCGCATCCCCATCAAGCTGCGACCAAAGGACTCGGAAGCGTCGAGGTGTTGCCTTTACCATGATCGGGCGGTGCTGAAGTACAGGTTGATGGCCCTGCTCGGATTCTCGACGGAGGATGAGACGGATGAGGCGATGGCGCTCTCCGAATACCTTGACCGCCTTGTGGCCATGATAGAGAAGGGGGAAGACCCGTTCAAGGATTTCCCGAACAGGTTCTCGCCGCTATCGGTATGTGGTCCGGCATGTTCCGGATGCCCGGACGCCAAGGTGGTATCCACGTCGAACTGCCGAGGATGCTTTGCCCGGCCATGCGTATACAGCTGCCCGAAAGGGGCCATTGCCGTAGTCAACGGCCAGTCCGTCATCGATCCGGCAAAATGCGTAAAGTGCGGCAAGTGCATCACGGTGTGCCCGTACCACGCGATCGTGAAGACCACGGTCCCCTGCGAGGAATCTTGCCCCGTAGGGGCGATCATGAAGAACGAGCATGGCGTGGCGGAAATCAATTTCGCCAAATGCATATATTGCGGCAAATGCTTCAATGCGTGTCCGTTCAACGCGGTGATGGAGCGGTCGCAGCTGCTTGAGGTGCTGCTTGCGATGAAGCGAGGCGAAAAGCTTGTGGCGATGATCGCGCCGGCTGCGGACAAACAGTTCCCCGGCACGATAGAGCAGCTTCTCGCCGCCTGCATGAAAGTGGGATTTTCCGATGTCATGGAGGTCGCGCTTGGCGCGGAGAAGACCACCGCGCACGAGACTGCGGAGTTCATCGAGCGCATGGAGAAGGATCCGAAATCGCTCATGACGACATCGTGCTGTCCCGCCTGGGTGAATTTCGTGGCCAAGCATTTCCCGGATTTCATAGACCACGTTTCGCTCACGCCGAGTCCGATGGTATTTGCGCGGGAAATCGTGAAGGAAAAGGATCCTGACGCAAAGACCGTGTTCATAGGCCCTTGCGTGGCCAAGCGCAGCGAAGCGAAACGCAAGGCGGTGGACTACGTGCTGTCGTTTGAGGAACTGGGGGCGCTCTTGGCCGGGCGGAAGGTCGACATAGTCGCGTGTGAGCCGTACAGGCTGGCGCGTCCTGCCGACAAGACCGCGCGCAACTATGCCCGCAGCTGCGGCGTCACTGAGGCTGTGCTGGCCGAGGCCACTTCGAGGATTCCCGGCTTCAAGCTGAATTCGCAGCAGATCAACGGCATCGACCGCAAGACGATCGGCATGCTGAAGCTGCATGCCAGCGGCAGGACCGGCGTAAACTTCCTTGAGGTGATGGCCTGCCCCGGCGGATGCGTGAACGGCCCGTGTTCCCTCACGAAGTGAAGCCGAACCGGCGTTGCCGCCGCGCAGCTCCAACCTAAGCGAGAGGGAACGTCACCGTGAACACGCTACCCTTGCCGAGGGTGGAGTCGCAGTGTATCTTGCCTCCGTATGACGTGACGATCGCGCGCACAAGCGCAAGCCCAAGCCCGTTGCCGGGGCAGGAGCGGCTATTGTCTGCCCGCCAGAAGCGCGTGTAGATGTGCGGAATGTCGGCGGCGGCGATTCCGCATCCGGTGTCGGCTATCGTGAGCCGTATCCCGTTGGGCGTTCCTTCGAGCATGATGTCTATGCGTCCGCCCCTAGGGGTGTATTTGATTGCGTTCTCCAGAAGGTTGCCCACGAGCTGCTGGAGTTTCGCCCGATGACCGGAGAATGCAAGCGCCTTTTCCGGAGTGTAGATATTCATGGATACCCCGGCATTCTCTGCGAGTGGCCTGTATAGTTCGCCAATGTCATGGACGAGAACGGATAGATCCAGTTCGATGCGTGGCGAACGGTCTATCCTTGAGCCTGTCTGCGCAATGTCAAGCATGGTATTGATCATCTCTATCATGCTTCTGGTCTCGTTCAGCACCTGATCGGGCAGTGTGGCGTGGGGCGAATCTTCCGCAAGCGCGGTCTCAGCCGCCATGGAGAGGCGTGTGAGTGGTGTGCGTAGATCGTGGGCGATGTTGTCAGTAAGGACCCTCAGCTCGTTGAGCGTCTTTTCGTTCTTGTCGCACATTCCGTTGAATGCCTGTATGAGGGCTTGCACTTCCCTGGATTCGCCCTGAACTTCATCGACCCTTTTGCTCCAGTCGCCGGATCTGATCGCGGCGGCGGTGTCGGCAACGGATCTGAGGCGGCCTATGAAGTGCGAGACTATCAATGTGACGCCAAATCCGGTAAATAGCGTGCCCAGCACTATGGAGATGCCCTGCGTGAGAGCGAGGAAGATGAGGTATCGCTCTATGTCGGTGACGTCACGCGCAACCGTGATGAGGTTGCCGTCGTTCAGCTCTCGCGTCTTGATGCGTATCGCCACGTGCCTGTCGGTCGGCGAAGTGCGCTCGGTGTAGAACCGGTGTTCGCGCCGCCCCTGCTTGACGGAGCGAAGCACACGTGCCTTTAGCCGAGCAGGTATGGGCGTGGTGTGCAGTTCCCGGCCATCGGCCGTGGAAAGGATCACAAACGTGCGGTTGATGTCGTGTTCGTCGGCGTCAATATCCATATGGCGAATGAAGCCCGGCGTCATCCCGCCGAATTCGCGGTATTCGTCCTGCAGGTCGTCCACCAGCCTGTCGACCATCGTATAGACGTGGCTCATGAGATACTGCCATGACACGGCAACCGTCAGTATCCCTGCGGTGATGGCGATGCAGCTCAGCGTTACGGTTGTGACGGTGATCATCCGCCACTTCAGCGAATGGCCCTTAGCGGGCTTCAAGCACATAGCCAAACCTCCGGATGGTGTGGATCAGGTCGCGTTCGCCAGGCAATGTTATCTTGCCGCGAAGGCAGCTGACGCGAACCTCAACGACGTTTGTGTGCGGATTGAACGCATAGTCCCATACCCGCTCCATTATCGTTGACTTTGAGACGACGCGACCCTTGTTCCTCATCAGGTACTCAAGTAGCTGGTATTCGAGAGGCTGAAGGTCGATGCGCCGCCCTGCCCGTGTCACCCGGTGGGTCACGACATCGACTTCGAGGTCGGCCTCGCGCAGGACGGTGGCCTCTGGGACTGTGCTTGCCCGGCGGATGAGCGCCTGGACCCGTGCGACAAGCTCTGTGATCGAGAACGGCTTGGCGAGATAGTCGTCGCTGCCGGCCTCGAAGCCGGTCACCTTGGCTTCCACGCTTCCGCGAGCGCTCAGGACGATTATCGGAGTGCGGATTCGGGCTGAACGGGCGCGGCGGATGATCTCAAGGCCATCTATCTTTGGCAGCATGACGTCCATGATGATGGCGTCGTAGCTGCCGTGCAGGACGGCGGACAGCCCCTCCTCTCCATCTGAAGCGTGTGTGCAGACAAAGCCGGCGTGGCGCAGGCCGTCCGAGACATAGTCTGCCATTGTCTTGTCATCTTCAACGATAAGGATGTGCATGGAAGTGTCGTTGCGTAAGTGAAATCGCGCAACAGTATATCAAATCATATGGTGCCGAGCATGATGGATCTGAACTTTTTGATGTCGGCATCGCTGAATCCGAGAGATCGCACAAAAGCCTCGGCCCTGGCGTTGACCGTCTCGCCCGGATATCCAGATAGTACGTCCAGCACTTCATCGATTAGCTCGTATTTGAATGTGGAGTTCCATTTTGTGCGCTCCGTGTATTCATAGTCGCGCCGCAGATCCCTTTCGGATACTCCCAGCAACGCATTGAGCAGAAACACGGTCGAGCCTACCCTGTCGCGTCCGACGCGGCAATGGATGACTACCGGGTAGATGCCGGGATCGAGAAGCGTCCTGAATACCTCGGCAAAGGCCTCCTTTCCGACCTGAGTGCCGATATTGGCGTAGGCGTGCGACGAGATGTGCCGCCAGAGGACGTTTGTGCCGAGAGGGGATCCGGTCATACCCGCGCATTCGTGGTCGTTGCGCAGGTCGATATCCGTGCGTATCCCAAGAATGTCTGTGAAGAAGGTTCTGGAAGGCTCGGATAAGGTGAAGTGCCTGTCGGGATGCCAGGAGTCGGTGTTGTTCAGCTCTGCGGAACGATAGAGGCGACCATGTAGCACACGTTTCCCGAATGATGTGGGCCAACCGCCGCAGTCGCGGACGTTCTTGACGTCGGCAAGCGCAAATGCGCGCACGTATGGATCCGAGTTGACGTCCTTCAGCCATAGCGAATTGCCGACCGCAAAGACTGCCCACCAGCATGCGAGCGCGATTGCGATTGTGGCGATGACGCATGCGGAAGTTATGGCAAGTGGCTTTTTAATGCTCTTCATGGTGCTTCTTGTGCTTGTCGGATGAAAGCGGTTCCCTACTGCACTGGGGCGGGCCGGCTTCTTGCTATGCGCATCAGGTCGAGGAACACCCTTATGGAGTCTATCAGTTTCACCTTTGAGCCAGGGACATCGTGCCAGACCGACAGAGGGTGCTCAATCACGGCGTGATGCATTGTGCGAAGGGGGATGCGCCGCAGGAGTTCCACGTCAAACAGCCACTTGGAATGGAATGGCTCTGCGAAGATGCGCTTTGCGAGGTCTCGGCGGAATATCTTGGCGCCGCACTGCGTGTCGTACACAGGGGCGTGCAGGACATGCCTGATCAAGGCCTTCATCAGCGTGCCGGCGGCGTTGCGGAAGAGTGTGCGGTCGATTTGCGCCCCGAGGTGCGGCCATCTGGCTCCGAGAATCGCCTGTGCGTCGGGATTGCGCTCCAGTTCATCGTGGAAAGCCTTGAGTTCGGAGAGTGGGGTGGCGAGATCGGCATCCCAGAAGCCTACCCAGTCCGCTTGCGTACGCGCGAGCAGCGTCTGTATGCCCGTGTATACGGCGGCGGCCTTGCCTACATTGTGCGGAAGGTATATGGCCTGTATTGCCGGGGACTGCTTGTCGAGGAAGGCCAGTGTCTCCGCAGTGTCATCCGTAGAGCCGTCGTCAACGAACAGCAGCGTCAGCCACGGAAATGCGCTGATGGCATCCAGGAATGCGGAGATGTCCAGCCGCCAATATTCGTTTTTGCAGGGGATCACAAGTGCGATAGTCATTTGGTCACCTCTTTCCACCGACGCTTTTCGCGTATGAACATCCTGTCGCCCGGCTGCGGCGAGAGGTGGAGCTGGGGACCGAAGTAGAATTCCGCCGAGTAGGGTGGGTGTTTCTTGATGAACGATACGCCGCACTTGGGGTCGTTGGCGCGGATCGACCGGAACGTCCAGCCTGGCATCTTGTGGGTGAAAAGGCTTGTGCAGGCTATCGTTCCCAAAAGGATGGCAATGCAGCATATGACCGCCGCCGGAACGAGGCGGTCTGTCCAGCGGGGCAGCTCCATCAGGGACAGCTGGGCGGCAAACAGGGGCACTATCGGCAGCAGGTATGCGAGCGGGACGCGGCTCGTAAGGCACCAGAATCCGGTGATGGCGACGATGCCCCATGTGAGGAGCGTTTCCGGCTCTTGTCCCCGCAGGTTCAGCTTGCCGCCGCTAAGGAAGATTATTGGTGTCCACGGGAGCGTGACCACAATGGCCCATATGGCGGCCATTCCCCGGAACGTTTCGCGCCCGGCGCCATACTTGTCGCCATAGTCGTGGACG
>CAVJWR010000008.1:41604-47936 GCA_963653155.1 Limosilactobacillus gorillae | reverse complement strand
GTAGTCACACTCGCGAACATCTTTGAACTCATCAATCATTCCCATCGCAACTCCTTTAATGCTCATGGTTCACCATTTCCGGTCGAAGCCCCTGTACCAACGGCATTGATTCCATTTGTAATCGTCGAATCAGCAAACATCCGTATGACGATCTGCCGTTTTTTGTCCGCTGAATTGAAAACTTCAGGGCCAACATATTGATAGGTACCGGCTTTTAGATACTCTTTGTCACAATATAGTCTTTCACTGAACAACCCAATTGGCATTGGTCCTGTTCCTTCAAAGATTGTGACGAATAGAAGATGTCCGTCATTCGTTTCATATTGATTAAAAAGCGTTTTGACAGATTCAAGGCTCTTGCCGTCATGTGTATATTCCGCTTCCACGTCGGGGCTCGCCTCTTTTCTTGTCTGATAGTCCATCGTTTTGACAGCTTGTCTTTCCCACTCTTTATATTGACGAGCCTGTTCCTCACGTTCTTTCGCTTGGCGTTTTTCGCGTGCTTTTGCACGACGTTCCGAACGAATCTCAAACTCTTCAAGTGGATCGGAATCTGTCGGTTTCGATTCATGTTTGGAGTTGTCGATGTTCGGTTGAAAAGACTCGCACCCTACAATAGCAACAATTGCCATCATCAATGCAACGGCACATGACAAACTCATTTGGCTTATTGTTCTCTGGTTCATCTTAAAATTCTTTCATCCTTTCGTTTTTTGAATTATACCATTTCCCCGTTGTGATTTGGCCGATTCTGCACATATTTGGTATACTGCTAAACATTGAAAGGAGCGCGTATGCCTATTGCAGTCGAAAAGGAATGGCATGAATACTTTGGATAATCAAATCTCACATCCGCTTGTGCATTACAGCAAGGGACGAATCTTCGTGTCGCTCCCGCACGGCATTGACTTCTCGTTCCCGATTGTCGGCAACTGGCGGCTTGAACAGGCAACACAGGGACAGCTTGAAAACATTGAAGTCGATGAATACGGGCTTCATTGGCCAGACCTCGACGAGGACCTTTCATTTGAAGGGCTGCTTCACGGCAATTACGGGCAGTTTGTGCGTCGTCCGGCGGTTGCTTGTTTGTGAAACCCGCCCGATAACCTGAAAAGCCTTACCGCCGCACTTTTTATCGCATTTGAGCTTTCCCGCGTCCCAGCGGCAACAGATGCCTCCTGTCATTTGGTATAATGTAGGCATAAACCAATTCTCACTTTTCTAGAAAAATGAGATGAAGGAGGAGAAACGAATGAAAGCACTGCTTGTCAACGGTAGTCCCCGCACGAACGGAAACACCATGCGGGCGTTGGAAGAGGTCGCATCGGCGCTCAAGGCCGACGGGTTGGATACAGAAATCGTGCAAATCGGCGCGAAGCCCGTGCGCGGTTGCATCGCGTGCCGGAAGTGCGCGGAACTCGGTCGCTGTGTCTTTTCGGATGACATTGCGAACACGATTCTCGAAAAGGCCTGTGCGGCGGATGCTCTCGTTCTCGGCACACCCGTATACTACGCCCAGCCGAATGGTGCGCTCCTAGCGGTGATGCAGCGCGTGTTCTTCGCGTCGGGCGGATGTCTGCGCGGCAAGCCCGCCGCGTCCGTAGCGGTCTGCCGCCGGGGCGGCGCGAGCACGGCGTTCCAGACGTTGAACCTGTTCTACGGCATCGCCGGCATGCCCGTTGCGGCTTCCCAGTACTGGAACATCGCCTATGGTGCCGCGCCTGGCGAGGTCGCGCAGGATGCGGAGGGATTGCAGACGATGCGGCTTCTCGGGCACAACCTCGCCTGGATGGCGAAGAACCTCAAGGCAGATGTCCCTGCACGCGAGCCTTGGCAAATGACCAACTTCATCCGGTAGCACCCTGTTCCACATTTCGCGCAGAGCCTCTGAGTTCGTAGAACGAAAGACGAGATCCGACTCGTGCCGAAGTAATGACACTCATTACATTTGCACTGAGAACTATGCTATAATTCATCCATTCAAATAGGAGCAGTGGACATGACAGCGACACTTCAAGTCAGAATTGATAGCGACCTTAGACAGGCGGCCGACAACGTTTTTGCCGATATCGGAATCGACACGAACAGCGCCATTCGGCTGTTCCTTCGGCAAGCTGTCATTCGGCGCACATTCCCTTTTGAAGTCGTCTGCTCGGATCCATTCTATCATCCGGCTAATCAGGCGTTTATCGCCAGTGGCATTGCCGACTATGAGAACGGGGCTCGGCATTATCATGTCCATGAACTGATTGATGCGGATGCCCCCGCCGGAAAGAAACCCCAGTCGCGGGCATCAATTCGGAGACGTGGCCGTGAAAAAGCTTTGGTTTGACGCAGCCTGGTTGGACTATATCGGCTGGCAGTCGCAGGACAGAAAGACGCTTCGGCGCATCAACCAGCTCATCCAAAGCATTGAGCGCAACGGCACGTCCTGTATCGGCAATCCCGAACCGCTTCGTGGAAACTACTCCGGCTGGTGGAGCGTCCGCATCGACGAGAAGAACCGTATCGTCTTTAAGCATAATTGAGAACGGCTTCCTCGTCATAGGCTCCTGCAAGGGGCATTACGAATAGTACATCGCGCCCACTCTGCGACTCTGCGCGAGCAGACTCCGCACAAAAATTATCACCTCAATGAGCGAGAATATGATATACTTTCGCTTGTTTTCTTGTGGAAAATGATTTATCTCATAGACATGAGAGAACAAATAGAGTTCAAGAACTGATTCTGGCATCAAGCGACTTTGCGTACGCCGACTGTCGTTTCCACCCTTGAACACCTTAATCAATTTGCTACTGCAAAGTGATCGTCGACAGGAATGTGAGAAGTTCTGAAAGGATGACGATACTTGGCAGAGGAACGCATGGCGTTTCCTCTCTTCGTATTTCATCCTAGGCATTTCTCACAGCCTCTGTCGAGATACAAAGAGAGGTTTTCTTTTTGTGTCAGATTGCCGCGCGGGGCAGACTTCAAACAAAAAAAGGAATGCCATGATCATTAAATGCGGAATCTGCGGACAGGAAATGGAGGTCATCGGTGAAATAGCCGATGTACAGCCCGTGCAATGCCCATACTGCGGCAAGGAATTCGTTTACAGGAAGCCCACGCGCATTGACATTCCGACCGATACGACGGAGCCAACCGTACCCACGAATGAGTCCGAAAGCGTCGAAGACATCCCAGAATTGCCGCCAGAATACATCCATCCGAAACTGAGGCTTCGGCGTCCACAGTCGATAACTCCACAAACATCCCATTGGGGCAACGATCTTGTGAGCCAGGTTGAGGCTCGTGCCAAAGCAGAAGAGAGAAAGGCGAAGGCGCAACGGACGAAAGCAATGTTCAACAACATCGTCGCTTTAGCTATCCTGGCCGGGATCTGCTTTGGAGGCTACAAAGCCTATCGCGTCTGGAAGAGCAACGAGACTGCTGAGCCGCAGCCGCTATCTGTCGAAACTGTCATTGAGAAGGTGAAGTCTGACGCAGCGGATGCCAAACGAGCGGCTGAAGCCGCAGCACGTGCCGAAGCCGAGAGGCTGCGCAAAGAAAAAGTAAAGGAGATGGAAGAGGCAAAAAAGCGCGCCGCGAAGAAACAACTTGATGAGTTTTCCGCAGTGCAGAACGGATTCGCCGGCGCACGACTCGCCTATTGGAGTGAACTGCCGAAGAATCAGCGACCGGGCGCATGCGATGACTCGTTCGGCCTTATCATCCCGCGAGGACGAGGACGGCACGAATATTTCCAGATCGCGTCACGGACAGACGGGTTAACCATCAAGAGAATGTCCGACAAGGCACCTCCCCAGGAGGTTCCGCAGACCGAGTATGAGCAGTTGATGACCGAATATGGCGGTTTTTTCCTGAAGGACGGCACGGCATATTTTGTGTCAGCCTCCGGTAGCAAGAAGACCTGGAGGGCTCCAACCCGTCGTGGCGAGTCTTTCTGTCCGGCGGAGTGCGTCTTCGGCGATGCCTATCCGATTATCGGTGAGCGCACTATCAACACGATAGAATGCGGTTTCGATGTGTATTTCGCCGCTGACGAAAAATCAAAGCCGATAAAGGTCGACAGCGTGAAATTCGACGGCAAGATTGACTATGATGCGTTCGAAAAGGTGGCTCGTGACATAGGCATCGGACGAAAGCGAAAGGCAAGCCCGCCGCACTTCAAAGCGAAGCAGGTCAAGCGGACGGTCGTGTTCTACGATGGTGCACTTATCGCAAGAGGCTTCAATGGTGTTGTGACGAAAATTCCACGTAAGCCCCCATATCGAAATAGAGTGGAATGGAATGCGTTGTGTGCGATAGCTCAGCGAGAGGAATACGAGATACAACGAAACCAAGAAGAAGCTCGGCGAGAACGCGCGAAATGGCAGGCCAAGATGAACGAGCCGCCATCTGCATTCGAAATTAGCCAATTACTGCGTGCAGGCATTGTCACCATTAAACGTAAGTGAGAGGACCTATGAAAAGAAAACTCGTTTGGGGTAGCCTAATCGCCGTCACTGTTTACATTGTCCTTGCGGTTATTGCATGGCTAATCGTTCCAAAGATGATTGCCGATTCGGAATGTCGCCTGTTTGGTGTCCGCATCGCCATCGCACGACTGGAACAGGATCAGATTCTCCTTTCGCAACGCATTCAGGCAGTCACCGATCAGACACTTGGTAAAGGTCGCCAAAAGGAAGAGGAAGTCGCAGCCTTGCTGGCGGATCCCGATATCAACCACCTCGCGCTCGTCTATCTCGGCGCGGACTGGATGATTCAACGGAGCGAACTCGTCGGCGTTGCCACGCACATGCGAAATCAATTTAACCAGCAGAAAAAAGACAGGAAAAAGACATTGAAAAGATTAGATCAGAACGAAGACGAAGTCCTGCAAAAGATCAAGGAGCTGGAACGTCGTAAGCGCGGCATAACCACACAAATGCCGCTCATGAACAGGCGCAGCAGCAGTTTCATGTCCGCAATGCATGAACTGGAAGAAGTGGATAGACAGCTTGTCCTCTACCGAGATCGTCACATCTATTTGGATACTAAGCGATTCAATGACGTGCAGCGTAACAAGATAGACGAAACATTTGCCGAAGCGCGCGCAAAGACGGAGGCGGAGATTTTCCGCCTGGCATCGGAGTATGAGTCCAAGACGGTAGGAACGCTGGCACGCGTGATGGCCGAGAAGCTTGGCGAGTTGAGATTTGAGGCCAACAAGCCAACACACCTTCGCCGATTCATGTCCCCGTTCAATATTTGGCCCATCAACCAAATTTGTCGAATGCCGCTGGAGGGTGAGTATGCAAAGCAACTTTGAGTGGCGCTCTCAGCTTGAACAGCGGTGGGCGCAGAAAAACGCCACCGCACGGCGGACGACGCGAGCATCCGTCATAAGACTCTGTTTGGTGTGGCTGGCTCTACCAATCGCAATAATTGCGGGCGGTGTGTTCGCCTTACGGCATTTTGGGATTAATTTTGGGCTGACGAAAGTTGACCGTACACGTATCGATGCCTTTGCAGACGCATTCATGACTTTCAATCGCCATGACATCCTGCCGTGGAGGTCGGCACCACAGGAGGTTCGTCCTGGACATGCACCGAACGGTTTCACGTATCGGATGCTTGTCGAGAAGAAAGGAGGCGTCTGTGGAATATATGAGATGGTCGCGAACGGGAAAGGCGGCGTATCAGTCTGTGAGCTGACCCCTATGGGCAAGCCAATAAAAGTCACACTGGCAGACTTCAAGAAGGCGAAGGCCGATGGCATCTACCTGACCATCTGCGGGGAAAAGGCTTATGTCTGCGGAGCGGACACGGCAGACGCGGGCATCGCGTTCTACCGCCGCCTGTCTGGGAGGCGGTAGAACTCTCTAAAAGCATTGCACCTTCATCCAGATATCAGTCGTGGCGTTGACGTTTGGGCGACGGTATGCCATAATACTACCATTTCGATATGTGAAAGGTAGTTCAATGAGTGCACTTCTGATCAAAGAGGCCCCTAAAGGACTTCACCACTGGTTGAAGTCCGAGGCACGGTTTAATCGCAGAAGCGTGAATCAGCAGGTGCTGATTTGCCTTGAGTGGTGCATGCAGACTTACGGAGAGGCAAGGCGACGGGATCCTTTTGCCGAAAGCGACAGCATCCAGAGGAACTGCGTGGTGGAGCCTACGTATGCGCATGGGCAGGAACTGGCCTCCCGTTTGGCTTCGCTCGATGCGCTTGACGACGAGGAAGCAAAACAGATCAAGGCGGATGTCCGCATGATGCGCCGGTAAAAGGCGAGGAAACTGCCATTATGTTCGATTTGATGTCAATCAAAGACCCCGCCGACGTGAA
>CAVJWR010000008.1:0-41594 GCA_963653155.1 Limosilactobacillus gorillae | reverse complement strand
GACTTCGTCTCCGACCGCGTGACGCTCGGCGCGTAAAGGAGTCTCTCGTATGTTCGACTTGCTCTCGATTAAAGGTCCCGCCGACGTCAAGGCCGTCCCGGCGGAACGTGTCAACGACCTCTGCGACGCGATGCGCCAGGCGCTCATCGTCCGCGCCTCGAAGCACACGGGGCACGTCGGCCCCAATCTCGGCTTCATCGAGGCGACCGTCGCCCTGCACCGCGTGTTCAATTCGCCGACCGACAAGATCGTGTTTGATGTGTCGCATCAATGCTATCCGCACAAGATGCTGACGGGACGCATGCGGGCGTACGTCGACGAGGCGCACTACGATGACGTTTCGGGCTACACCGAACCTTCCGAATCGCCGCACGACCATTTTATAGTCGGCCACACGGCGACGAGCGTGTCGCTCGCGACGGGCCTCGCCAAGGCGCGTGACCTGCGCGGCGAGAAGTTCAACGTGATCGCCGTCATCGGTGACGGTTCGCTGTCGGGCGGCGAGGCGTTCGAGGGCCTGAACAACGCCGCCGAACAGGGCACGAACCTCATCGTCGTCTTCAACGACAACCAGATGTCCATCGCGGAGCCGCACGGCGGCTTCTACACGTCCCTCGCCCGTCTGCGAGCGACGAACGGCGAAGATCCATGCAACTTCTTCAAGGCACTGGGCTTCGACTACGTGTACGTCGCGGACGGCAACGACGAGGCCGCCGTCGAGGCGGCGTTCCGCCAGGTGAAGGATTCGCCGCATCCGGTCGTTGTACACCTCAACACAGAGAAAGGCCACGGCTGGCAGCCCGCCGTCGCGAACAAGGAGGCTTGGCACTGGGGCATGGCCCCATTCGATCCAGTGACGGGCGCACCTCTCAATCCGCCGCCCGCCGGGGACGGCTGGATCGGCAGCCGCTTCGCCGACCACATGCTCGCGAAAATGGCCGAAGATCCGAAGATTGTAGTAATAAATGCCGCCGTGCCCGCAATGCTCGGCTTCACGAAGGCGAACCGCGAAAGGGCCGGAAAGCAGTTTGTGGACGTAGGCATCTGCGAGGAACACGCCGTAGCGTTCGCGAGCGCAATCGCCAAGGGCGGCGCGAAACCGGTGTACAGCGTAATCTCCACCTTCATTCAACGCGCCTACGACCAGCTGAGCCAGGATCTCTGCATCAACGACAATCCGGCTACGATTGTCGTCACGACGGGCGGTGTCGGCGCGATGAATGACGTCACGCACCTCTGCTGGTTCGACATCCCGCTTCTCGCGAACATCCCGAACCTCGTCTACCTCTGTCCGACAAGCGAAAAGGAATATTTCGCGATGCTCGACTGGTCCATCGACCACACGCAGCATCCGGTCGCGATCCGAGAGCCGTCTAACGGTGTACGGGAAAACGACGTCGAGATCCTATCGGACTATTCCGGCCCCGTGCGCTCCAACACCACGCGGCGTGGACGAGACGTGGCTATCCTCGGCCTCGGCAACTTCTACAGGCTGGGCACGGAACTCGCGGACGCACTTGCGGCCAAGGGCATCTCTGCGACGCTGATTAACCCGCGCACGGCATCGGAACTCGATGTCGAGACACTGAATGCGCTCAAGGCCAACCATCGCCTCGTCGTCACGCTGGAGGATGGCGTAATCGATGGTGGCTTCGGCGAGAAGATTGCGCGTCATTATGGCACAAGCGGCATGAAGGTTCTCGTGCGCGGCGTGGCGAAGAAATTCGCCGACCGCTATGATGTCGCAGACCTTTTCGCGGCAAATCGCCTCACTGTGCCGCAGCTCGTCCAAGACTGCGAATCCGCGCTCTAAAAACATCATTCGCGCTGAAATTTCTCCTTGATAGTATTTGCGTCTTATACTATAATGCGTGGTATGTTTTCCAAATTAAAAGGTTTTTTCTCTGCCGATATCGGAATCGATCTCGGTACGGCGAATTCGCTCGTATACATGAAGGATAAGGGGATTGTGCTCCGCGAGCCTTCTGTCGTCGCGATAGAGGAAGGATCGAAGCACGTTCTCGCAGTAGGTTCCGAGGCCAAGCGCATGCTTGGGCGCACACCGGCGAACATCGTCGCGATACGCCCAATGAAATCTGGCGTGATAGCCGATTTCGACATCACGCTGGCGATGCTCAAGTATTTCATCGAGAAGGTGTCCCCCAATCGCCTTAAGTCCAAATACTTCAGGCCGCGCGTAGTGATTGCGGTTCCAAGCGGAATTACTGAGGTAGAAAAGAGGGCGATTGAGGATGCCGGCCGCGCAGCTGGGGCCGGCGAGGTATTTTTGGTTGAGGAGCCGATGGCCGCCGCTATCGGCGTTGGGCTGCCGGTCTCGGAGCCGGCCGGCTCGATGATCGTGGATATCGGCGGCGGCACCTGTGAAGTGGCAATCATCTCTCTCGCGGGAATCGTGCATTCACGATCCGTGCGAGTTGCCGGCGATGCCATGGACGAGTGCATAAGGCGGCATATGCAGCGCGTTTACAACCTTCTCATAGGGGAACGCACTGCTGAGGACATTAAAATGGAGATAGGCAGCGCATTCCCGGTCGGAGAGGAGAAGACCATGGAAGTGTGCGGCCGTGATATCGTGGCGGGATTGCCTAAGACGATGACTATCACCTCCGAGGAAATTCGGGATGCACTTCAGGAGCCGGTAGCCGCTATCGTGGATGCCGTGCGTGTAACCCTTGGCAATTGCGAGCCTGAGCTTGCGGCCGACCTTGTCGATCGCGGCATAGTGCTTTCCGGCGGCAGTTCGCAGTTGCGTGGGCTCGACAAGCTCCTGTCGAAAGAGACGGGGCTACCCGTCACTCTTGCGGACGACCCCCTTTCGGCCGTAGCCGAAGGCGCTGGCGCCGTACTGAGCGAGCTCGATTTCCTCGCAAGGAACAAGAGACATTGATCCATTGGCAATCCTTCCGGACAGGAAGGGTTTGGGAAGTAAAACTGGCATAGTCATCTGTTCGTGCGCACTTGCCTGCGCCGCCGTTGGACTTTGGGTCGTCGGCGGCTTTGCTGTTGTCTCGGAAGCCGTGTATCCGCTCGAAAAGTCTGCCACATGGTTCCAGCGAAACGTCTCGTGCAGGTTGCGTACGCTGTGGCGACGACAAAGCTACGCTGCGGAGAATGCCAAACTTCGCAGGGAGAACGACATCCTTCGGATGGCACTTCAGGATGCGGAGCGCACAGCTTCGGACAAAAGGCCGGCTTCCATGGATGGATGGATCCCCGCAACGGTGCTTTCGAAAGGCGGAATGGCCGGATCGAAGAACTTTCTGCGCCTCGGAAAGGGAACGGCGCATGGCGTTAAGCAGGGAGCGGCTGTCGCCGTGCCAGATGGACTCGTTGGCGTGGTTTCCGAGGTGTCTATGCACACCTGTACCATCCGCCTGATATCCGATCCGTCCGTCAAGGTCTCATGCGAGATCGAGACGGGCTTGCCAGAGCTTGGGGCCACATACGGCATCGTCTCCGGCATGGGGACTACTTCTGCGGCGGAAACCGGCGTGACCGTGCTGTACATGATAAACCCACTGAGGGTAGGTCGCATCAAGAACGGGCTTACCCTGCCGCCTCGCGCCCGCATCGTCACATCCGGGCTCGGCGGTGTGTTCCCGAAAGGCATCCTGGTGGGATACCTGATTTCGGGGACGCGCAAGGACAAGACCAAGCTGGAGCAGGAGGGTGATGTCGAACCTGCCGTCGATTTCCCCGCACTTGAGGAGGTTTTCATCCACAATGAAGACTAATCTCGTGCGTGTATGCGCCGCCATGCTCGGCATCATCCTCTTCGGCGCGATGCAGGATATGGCTCCCGCCTTCCTCGACGCCAAGCCGCCGCTTTTGCTGTCCTTCAGCTGCATCGCCGGCATCCCGGCGGCATTGGTTGCGGGTCTGTTCGCCGATTCGCTCGGATGCCTCCCCTTCGGCTGTTCGGCCCTATTCTTTCTCGCGGTTTCGATCCCTGTGCGGATTTTCCGCAAGGCGGCAATTCCACTGACGGTAGTTTCTGCGGGAGCATTCCAGATGTGGCTGTCAATGTGGGCCGAAGCCTCATCTTCGTCAAGGAGCGTATGCGGGGCATTGCTGTCTGCGGCGGTGATTGCTCCCGCAATGGCCGTATTCATCAGGTTCGCGAAGCGGCACATCGGGATTGCCGACAAGGAGAGCGGGAAATGAAGGTGTCGTCCTGGTCAATTGCCGCGCTTGCGGCGCTGTTCACGTTCGGATTGCTCACGCTGCTCGTGAAGCTCTACAGGGTTCAGGTCGTTGACGTCGCGAAGTTCAAGGAAGACCTTGCGCAGCAGGCGACCCGACGGATGCGCAAGCCCGGCATCAGGGGCAGGATCCTCGACTCGCGGGGCGGCGTATTGGCGGAATCCCGCGCCAGGCGCGATCTGGTGTGCGACCTTTCGGCATTCCTTGAAAAGTCAAGCGGCACGGCCAAGACCATTGAGGCGGTAGACAAGGCGATCTCAGGCATAGCCAATGCGCTTGGTTTCGAACGCCCAGGAGCCCTTACGCCAAAGCGTATCGCGCGGCACATCCGCACGCAAAGCGCAGTATCGCTCTGCGTGTGGCGCGACATTGACGAGCAATCCCTCGCGCGATTCGAGGAACGCGCAGCCGAGTTCCCCGGATTCTCGGTCGAATCCCATGCGGAGCGCGTCTACCCCAAAGGCTCGTTTGCCGCGCATCTGGTCGGATACACGGGACGCGACCGTTCGAACGACGATGAGGACGATGCAAGGACGCTCGCCTACGAGCTTGAGATGAAGGGCCGATCCGGGCTTGAGGCATTCTACGACAACTATCTCGCCGGCATCGCCGGCTCCGTGCGGATACCGGTGGACGCAAGGGGATTCAAGCCGAGTGGGGCCGCAAGGGACAACATTGCACTCGGAGAGACCGAGGAACGCGTCGCGCAGGACGGGCTTGACCTTGAACTGACCATCGACCCGGTTATCCAGGCCGCAGCGGAGAAACAGCTTGAGGACGGGTGCGGGGCCTGTGTGGTGATCGATCCGAGAACCGGCGCGGTTCTTGCGCTGGCGTCAGCCCCCACCTACGACCCGAACGACTTTGTGCCTTTCGTTTCCGCAAAGCGGTTTGGCGAACTCTCCAAGGACGAACGGCATCCGCTGCTGAACCGCGCCACCGCCGGGCTGTATGCCCCTGGGTCAACGTTCAAGCCCGTAACGGCCCTTGCTGCCCTTCGCTCCGGGATCAGGCCTGAATCCGAATACGAATGCACGGGCGTGTACAAGCTGGGCACCATGCGCCTCCACTGCTGGAACCGATGGGGGCAAGGCCCCATGGACATGCACCACGCCATCGAACAGTCATGCAACCCGTACTTCGCCCGCCTCGGAAACCTGCTGGGCACAAACTCGCTTTTCCGCATGGCCCGCGAATTTGGCTTCGAGGCAAAGACCGGCATCGACTACGCGCCTGAATTCGCCGGAGCGCTCACATCCCCGCCATTTTACCCAGGCCTCGCGAGCCAATCGGCAATCGGGCAAGGCAAGCTACAGGTAACTCCCCTGCAAATGGCGGTGGAGTGCGCCACGATCGCAAACGGCGGCAACGTATTCACGCCCTACCTGAAGAAGCGCCCCGAAGGGTCTCCGCCGCCCACTCCCGTTCGCCGGATATCGTGCACCCCCGAGCAGATGGAGGTCGTCCGGAATGGAATGCGTGCAGTTGTCGAGGGCAAGAGGGGAACCGGAAAAGCATTAGGCGGCCTCAAGGTCCCATGCGCGGGAAAGACCGGTACGGCACAAGTTGGCGGCGAGGTCAAGAATGCGTGGATCATCGCATTCGCCCCGTACGATTCGCCGACTGTCGCCATTGCGATGGTCGTGGAGCAAGGGGATTCCGGCGGCAAGACCGCCGCACCGCGTGCGCACGCGGTGCTTGCGTCGATATTTGGAGAGGCGGAAAAATGACGGTCGCAAGAGAGGATACGTGCCAATGCTGAAGAAACTCCTGCGGTTCAACTGGATCATGTTCCTGTCAATGGTCGCGCTTGCCGCCATTGGCGTAGTGTTCATACGCTCAGCGGGCGCAGCCCGCACCATCGCGTCCCTGCAGGATGCATGGAGAGTGCATGCGGCGACTGCGCTATTCGGGCTTATCCTGTACTTTGTCCTCGCGTTCATAGACTACCGCAAGATACTCGACCTGTGTTCAACGCCATGCTTCCTCGTATCGCTGATCCTGCTCGTGGCGGTACTCGCCTTCGGAGAAAAGGTGTACGGAGGGAAACGCTGGCTCTGGTTCTTCCAGCCGAGCGAAGTCGCAAAGCCTGCGGTGATACTCATGATCGCCAACATCTTCGGAAGGGCCAAGCCGGCATCCGGCCTGAAGGGACTCGCCTTGGGCCTTGGGATAATTGTGGTTCCGGCATTGCTGATCCTTGCCGAGCCTGACCTCGGCACCGCACTGGTGCTCGTACCCGCGACATTGACGATGCTCATCTGCGCAAGGGTGTGCCTGAAGGTGCTGATTCCGCTGCTCGCCACCGGACTGATCGCCGCCGGACTGGTCCTCACTGCGGTAAACGTCGCAGAGACAACGGAAGACCTTGAGAAGCGGGACAAGATCTACAGGTACATTCCGCTGAAGGAACATCAGGTCCAGCGGCTGAAGACGTTCCTCGACCCAGAGGCCGACCCGTACGGCGGGGGATGGAACCTCAAACAGGCAAAGATATCCATCGGCTCCGGCTCCCTCTCCGGGAAAGGCATAGGCAAGGGCGAGCAGAAGTTCCTCGGATACCTGCCGCCCAGCGTATCCATGAATGACTTCATATTCAGCGTTTTGGCCGAAGAGGCCGGATTCATCGGAGCATCGACCGTACTCGCCCTCTTTCTGGCGATGCTTCTCTCCGGGATGTGGATTGCGCTGCGATCCGCCGACGACCGGGGACGGCTCGTGGCCATAGGGGTAATGACGCTCATTTTCGTTCACGTATACATAAACATCGCGATGTCCATTGGCCTAATGCCGATCACGGGACTTCCGCTGCCATTCATTAGCGCAGGGAAGACGTTCCTCGTGGTACTCCTGGCCGCCCTTGGAATCGTCCAATCCGTATCCCTTCACAGGGAGGAAGAAGAAACCTGAGGAAATCAATGCTGGAGAAGATCATAAACTGGTTCCGCAAGCCAAAGTTCAAGCGGGAGATAATCGTAAACGTCGAAAAGCTGGAGACTCGCGTTGCCGTTGTGGAGAATGGACGGCTTGAAGAGTACCTGGTGGAGCACCCGGAGGAGGAACGCCTCGTCGGTTCCGTGTTCAAGGGCCGCATACAGAATCTTGAGCACGACCTTCAGGCGGCATTCGTGGACATAGGCCTGTCGAAGAATGCGTTTCTGCACTACTGGGACATGTCACCCGACGTAGATGCCTTCCTCGACGATGACGACGAAGCCCAGAAAGGCTCGAAAAGGGATGGCAAATCCGGGAAGCGCGGCAAGGGCCGCCAGCCGAAGCTCTCCAACGAAGACATAGAGAAGAGATTCCCCAAGGGATCAGAGATAATCGTGCAGGTAACCAAGGGGCCGATATCCACCAAGGGGCCGCGAGTCACAGCAAACCTCTCGATACCTGGCCGCTACCTCGTTATGATGCCCGGAGAGAAGATTCGCGGAGTTTCGAGGAAGATCGGCGATGCCGCCGAACGGAATCGGCTCAAGAAGATACTCGACCGGTTGCTTCTGCCCGATGATGTTGGTGTAATCGTACGCACAGCCGGTGCCGGAGCCAGCCCCAAGGCATTCGCGCGCGACCTGCGCAACCTGCTGGAATCGTGGAACGAGCTCAAGGGGAACGTCCGCAACCTGCGCACCCCCTGCTGCGTATACCAGGAGCCGGATCTCGTTGAGCGCGTGGTGCGCGACTGGCTCACGGAGGATATCGACGCCGTGGTCATCGACGACGAGAAGTCGTACGAACAGATGAAGGCCCTAACCTCAAAGATATCGCGCCGCGCACAGAAGAAGCTGAAGCACTACGACGGGGTGAAGAACATCTTCGACCACTACGGCATCGCCCGGCAGCTCGACGAGGCCTTCAGGCGGCAAGTCCCGCTCAAGAGCGGCGGATACCTTGTGATCGACGAGACCGAGGCGCTTATCGCCGTGGACGTCAACACCGGCCACCACAAGAGCAAGGAGGGCAAGGGTTCGCAAGAGGATGCCATACTCGAAGTGAACCTTGAGGCGGTGGAGGAAGTCGCCCGCCAGCTGCGCCTCAGGAACATCGGAGGCCTTGTGGTCCTTGACCTCATCGACATGAAGAGCCGCAAGCACCAGAAACAGGTCGAGAAGGCCCTGAAGACGGCCCTCAAACGCGATCGCGCCAGGACGAACGTGCTGTCGATATCCGAACTCGGACTGCTCGAAATGTCGCGCCAGCGCCAGGAGGAGTCGCTGCTGTCCATGCTCACGTCCACATGCCCGGTATGCAATGGGCATGGGCTAGTGAAATCGCCGCTCGCGATATCCATTGAGCTGCAAAGGCAGCTCACCGCCCTCCTAAAGCGCGCCGATGCCGAAAAGAGGCCATTCGTGCCGAAGATACTGATCGCACCGGCGGTGTTCCAGCGCCTTCGCACCGAAGACTCCCAGATCCTCGCGGAACTGCAGGCATCCTTCAACACAAAGCTGACGTTCGTATCGGAACTTCACAGACATCCCGAATCATTCGCCATCCTCGACTCCGAGTCCGGCAAGGTTCTCTACTCTTCCAAAGGAAACAGAAATGCATAGGCGCATCCTCTCCGTAGCCATCACCGTGCTTGCAACGGCAACATCGTCGCTGCAGGCGCAATTTCTGGACGATCTCCCGGAGCCTCAGCCGAAGGGGAAGTTCGGGGAACTCACCTTCTCTGGCGGCACCCTCGCCGCGAGCCGGAAGACCGGCGAAATGAAGGCCACCGGCGATATCAAGGCCCAATCTGGCGACTACCGGTTCTTCACGAAGGAGCTTACGAGAAGCGTCGACGGCACCTACTACTTCGGTGACGGCGCAATGCTCACCACCTGCTCGAACAGCGTGGACGACCTGCACTGGAAACTCACCGGAACATTCACGTACGAGACGGACAAGGCCATCACCGCAAAGAACACGTGGCTGTACCTTGAAGACATACCCGTGTTCTGGCTTCCTTGGATGTACTATCCCCTGAACACGAACTACGGTTTCCGCTTCCTGCCCGGCTATACGCACAGGTGGGGATGCTTCTTCCTTTCAGGCTATGTCTACGACATCTGGAACGAAGGCGGACGCAGCACCCTCGGTCTCGGCGGAAGCACCTACTTCAACTGGCGCCAGAAGAACGGAGTCGAATTGGGGCAGACGATTCGCTGGCGTCTGGGTGACTACGGCAAAGGCAAGATCAAGGGGTTCTACGCCTGGGACGAGGATTACGACCGCTACGACCGTCACTGGGGAGATTCGAGGCGCTACAACTACCAGAACTGGGGCAGCAACGTCGACCGAGAACGCTATCGCATAATCCTTGAGCACCGTTCGGACTTCACCGAAAGGGATGCATTGAACGTCAAGGCGCAATATCTTTCAGACTCCCACTATCTCCGCGACTTCGCGAGAATGGAGAACCGCCACGAGACGATCCCGGTAAATGAAGCCTGGTACGAACACCGTGAAAACCTCTGGGCGGCAGGCGCATCGGTATCCGGCCCCATCAACGATTTCTATGCCGGCGTGGCTCGGCTTCCTGAAGCGTGGCTGTCGATCGAGCCGCAACCGCTCTTCGGCCTCCCAGTCAACTACGAGTCTCAGACGCGGGCGGGCTACCTGAACCGCCAGTACGCGAAATACGGAGCTACAGACCCGATGTTCCGCTATGCGCCGTACCTGGGGCTTACGGGACGCGGCGCAGACTATCAGGCGTTCCGTGCGGATTCAAGCCACAGGGTCACGCTGCCGTTCATGGTCTATGACGTCCTCTCCATAGTCCCACGCGCCGGATACCGCGCCACATGGTGGAGCGATTCTGGCGATCCCGACAGCAATTACCTCAACGCCTCCGGCGACGCAATGTATCGCGGCATCGCCGAAGTTGGCGTGACCGCATCGGCGCGTGCCCAGGCATGGCTAAACAACGAGTGGCAGCACATCTTCGAGCCATACATCGACTACTCGTTTCAGGACGTAAACTACGGGAGCGGGAAGAAGAACCGCAACTACATCTTCGACAACTACGATGGTTCCGTCGATTGGCTCGACCAATTCGGATTCGAGGGACGTGGCCTCCCGTACAACTGGCACGGCATAAGGCCCGGCATCCGCAACTATCTCCGCAGGGCCGACGAGAACGGGAATACGCGCCCGGTGCTTGAGACCGACATCTATGCCGCCGTGCCGTTCCTGGATGAGGACTACATAAAGAGAGGCACGTATGCAGGATATCCCAAGGACCAGAAAGACGGATTCTACAATCGCCATGACTGCGTAGTGCCGGGCGCGATCATCAGATTCAGGCCATCGAACAGGATCACGCTCTCTTCAAGGACAGAATACGACGTCGATGGCGAGAAGGTTGCCTATGCGGACTGGAATCTTGAGCATCGCCTCACGCAGGACTTCTCATGGAGCATTGGATACATCGGACGCGACCACCGCATATGGGAATACCTTCCCTCTGAATACGACAGGTGGAACTACCAGTACTCCAACATAATCAGGGCCAGCTTCGAACACAAGGTCTGCGATTGGTTCGCGTGGTCGCCATTCATCAGGTGGGACGCGCGATGCAACGAACTGGACGAAACAGGCGTGTGGTTTGACTTCCTTACCGACTGCCTTGGCTTCCGGTTCTCATTCGACTACGAAAACAGCGTGTATCGAGTGGACGGTTCGAAGCTCAGGAGCGACTTCAACTTCGGATTCGCGATATACCTGCGGACGCTTGGCGCAAGCTCGATGCTCGACCTCGCAAAGTTCTAAGCCGTCACTTCTTCAGCTTCATCCATATCGGGAAGCGGGACGAATGCGAGGAATCCTGCGAGTGTCCGAGGCCACCATTGCCGCGCAGTCCGCCCTCAAGCTCCGATAGCCGCTTGAGAAGGGCCTGCTGGGCGGACTCCGCATTCCTGCGAAGCTCCTCATTCGCCTGCCGCTCGGCAATCAGCTCGCGTTCCCGGTCCTGAAGCATCTCACGCAGCCTCTGTATTTGATCCTGAAGCCGCTTCACATCCATCACTTGGGCCGAAAGGCGATCCGCCTCCGTTCGCTTCTCATTCAGTTCACGCGTGAGATCCTTGATCCGCTGGCCACTCTCGTACGCAGACCTCTCCGCGACGAGGCGAAGCGCATCAAGTTCCTGCCTAAGCTGAACAGTCCGTGGATCCGCCGGATTGGCGCGAAGTGCCCTGTTCTTCATGTCCTGGGCATCGTCGCCGATCAGCTTCAGTATCTCCACCCGCCTTGCCGCCAGCCGCTCCGAACGTTCGCGCCACCGCCTCTGCGCGGCCTCCGCCTCGGCCTTCTCAGCCTCAAGCACCTTCATGAGGTCGTCTGCCTCGCCCCGCAGAAGCCAATATACCGCAGCCTCCGTATCGGCGGCCTCCTTCGCATTTGAGGGAAGACGGCGTATTTCACTCTCAAGCGTCAGGGTCTCCTGCTTGGCCGCAGCCGCCTGGGCCTCCCCCTCTTCCGCCCTCTTGCGAAATGCGGCGACCTCTTCACGTGTCGCGGCAACCTCGGCAGCCCCTTCCTCGGCCTTTTTGCGGAACGTGGCCGCCTCTTCGCGAACTGCCGAAAGCTCCGTCTCAAGCGCAGCGGCTCTGGCGAGAAGTTCCGGGGACTCAACCTGCACGATCCGCTCCTTCTCGACCACCTTCTCGACGGGCACCTCGCGCACGACCTCTTTGACCACCTCTACAGGAACCTCTACGATCTTTTCCACAACCCTTACATTGTCCGCAGGGGTAGCGTCAGCCTCTGACTCCCGGGCAGAGGACGATTCTTCCGTCGCCGAAGGTGCGGCAACTTCCGGCTCTACGCTTTCCTGTCCCTCTTCCTCAAAGGCCGGCTCCACCTCTATGAGCTTCGACCCCGGCGGAAGCCGTCCGCTTTTAAGGAGGGCATCGGCGGCATGCTTGTTGAAAGGCCCCCTGGGGGTTCCATCGCCAATGTCTATGGCCCAGCGCATGTCCAGGAAAGGCACCTCTACGGCTGGGCGCCAATTCTCGCCATCGTCAGACACATCCTGACCAGGCTGTATGCGCCCCATCCTTGCCCACTCAATCAGACGTTCTTTCGTCTCTGGCCCGAAAGTGTCATCCTGCGTCCTCAAATACCATTTGTCCGACATTGCCCGGTCCCTCGGTTAGCCCTTCAGTGCTTCATCTTGAAGAATCGCTTCGCGCCCGATGCGCCCATCCTGGCCAGTTCGGCCTGTGCCTGCCGCTCCAGACGCGCAAGCGCGTTCGAGCGGTCATTCGCGAACACATCGCGCACAGATGCCGGCGGCGCATCGGAGATGACCTCCGGCTCGACCACATCGGTCGTCCATTCGCGACGCCTCTTCGCCGTGAGCTTGGATAGCGTCGCCTCAAGTTCCGCAACCTTCGACTCCCCTTCTTCGGCCCGCTTGCGGAGGGTTGCAGCCTCCTCCTTGGCGGCGGCGACCATGGCCTCCATTTCGGCGATCGAACGCTCCGCCTCTTCTTTCAGCTCGGCCATCGCCGCTTCCGCTTCCTTGCGGATCGCCGCGATCTCCTTCACGGACGCGCCGTCATGGTCATCCCGGTATATCCGGCAATTTTCCGATAGAGAATTGGATTTTCTCAGATCTTCTATCACCGCCCGGTGCGTAGGGCCATAGAACTGCCCCGGCTCGTTCTCGACGATCCAATCCATTTCAAGGGACGGTTCGAGCGAGGCGAGTTTCCATGACTTCAGATCCTGCGAAATTCCCGCGAACGGCTCCACGCGGCCATCCTTGGCCCACGAAAGGAGCGTTTCGCCATCGACGGGGCCAAACACCTTGCCGTCGGCATTCTTGACATACCAGCTCATTTGCCGAGTTCCGCGCTACGCCTTGCCGCCGCCGCGAGGGTATTCGCGACGACATCCTTCATGTCGCTTGCCCGCATCACATCCATGCCGGCAGCCGTCGTTCCGCCCTTGGTCGCCACGCCATTGATGAACTCGCCAAGATCGGCTCCACTCTGACGAAGGTAGGCCGCAGTGCCAAGCATCGTCTGCTCGGCAAGCTTGCGGGCAACGTCAACCTTGAGGCCAAGCTTCACGCCGCCTTCGACCATCGCCTCTTCCATGTACGCGAAGAACGCCGGACCCGACCCCGAAAGCGCAGTCACTGCATCAAAATCACGTTCCTTCAGCACAACGGTCTGCCCGGCGGCATCCAATATGGAAGAGACCAGCCGCACATCGGCCTTCGTAGCGTTCTTAGCCGGACATATCGCGCACATCCCTTCCTTCGCGCGCAACGCGAGGTTGGGCATCACCCTGACAAGACGCACTTTCGCCCCGAACATCTTGCGCAGCGTGGAGAGCGATTTGCCCGCCACAATGGATACAACAAGAGTCTTTGACGTGAGCATGGGCTTCACGCGGGCGGCAAGCGCCGCGACATCCTGCGGCTTTACCGCAAGGAATATGGCGTTTGCGCAAGCCGCGACATCCACAGCGTCAGATACGGTCTTCACGCCATATCGCTTCGCCATCTCTTTTGCGCGTGGCGGATACGTTTCCGCCATCACCACATCCTTGAGGTCAAACTTGCCTGCGGCCGCGACCGCCTGCACAATCCCTTCCGCCATCTTACCGGCACCGAAAAAACCAAGCGTCTTATTCATGGGTTGAATTATACCACACCCGCCCATCCATGACGCAACTTATGTATTCTGCTGCAATGCGAATCGTCAACCGCGAACGATCGCCTTGCCGATGCGTTCGCCCACCCCATACCCAAGCGCGACCGCCGTGCCGGTGATGCGGTAGCTTGCCTGCGTAAAGAAATCTCCGCTGATGCAGCGCCCAGCCATGTAGAGGTTGTCGAGATCTGCGGCCTGACAGGCCCGGAACGGTATCTGGTACGGCTGTGAATGCCTGTCGAAAGGAGAGCCGGCCGGAAGTACCTTGTTCATCTTCTTTGAGACGGCATGCACGTCGATGCCAAAGCTGCATGTGGCAATCGCGTCATCGAACTTCGCACCCTCAAAGCAGTCGTCGACGTTCATGGTGTAGCGTCCATGGATGCGCCGTGCGCGACGGTGGTATATCTGATCCGCCGTCGTCACAAGGCGCAATCCCCGCCATGGGCTTTCCTTCTCGGGATGCAACTGGGATTCCTTCACCAAGGCCTCGGTCATGTCCACCACTTCCCTACGTGCACGCATCGTCGCCTCGCCGATCGCATCCGCGTCATCGACCCGCACATCGTACTCGTGGTTCGCCATGATGATGAAGAGGTTGCGGTTTACGCGGAATATCGTAGGGTTGCCATAGGATGGATGGATGCCAAGCCTCTCCAGCTCCTTGCGGAACTCGACCTTTGCGTCAAACACGCGCTCGCCCAGCGAATCATAGTTCGTATGCTCGTTGCCGATGAACTTGCGTATGCCTGTGTCATCCGGCAACATGAACATCCCGATCAGCGAAGCCGGCTGTTCCGACGAATCCCTATCCGCACCGCCAACGTCGAAGCCACACCCTGCCAGGGCGGCAAGATCCCCATCGCCCGTGCAGTCCACAAATTTCTTCGCCACCCAGGCCTCCCGCCCTGCCTTGGATTCCGTGATGACGGCCCGGAGATTCCGTCCGGACGCATCCTTCACCGCCGCAACGACGCTTGTGCCGAGCCGGATGCGCACACCTGCCTCCTGAAGCATCTCCTCGCACACGACCTTCATGTACTCCGGCTCGTAGATGAAGCAGTGGAAATCGTTTTCGGGCCTGCGTGTGCGCCGTGCCCGGTACTTGTCGAGCCGGGCAAGTATCTCATGGTCGAACGAAGAGTAGTTGAAGCCTATGAGGCATCCCAAAAGGCCGTTTGTCCATATGCCGCCCACCGTACCCTTGGACTCGACGAGGATTACCTTCGCGCCCTGTCTCGCGGCACCTATTGCCGCCGATATGCCGGCCGGACCGCCACCGGCGACCACTATGTCCGCCTCGCCCGCAACCTTCACTTCACGCGCCGGCTCCATTATCCTGTCGCTTACGGCACTGCCAACGGAAGCGCATCCGACATCTGGCAACCCCACGAGGCCCGCCGCGAACGCACTGCCGAAGAAATTCCTTCTTGAGACCATATGACCCTCCTCGAAATCCTACTTGAACCTCAACCTACCCATGACGTCAGGCACATTGAACGAACGCGACTGGACGTTTGGGTTCCACAACAGCAGTTCCGGCATGCGCGGACGGCCATGCATGTTGGCCTGCCGCCCCACATTAAGCCTCCATACCGCCCCAGATTCCGGCGCGGCATCCACTCCGAGATCCGAATACGGCAAGCGTACAAGCAGCTTCCATTCGCCGCCGGACACCTCGTTCTTGAGTGTCATTGCGCCGTTCCACCTGTCGTCGTCAGAACGGTAGCGAGGATCGAACGGATCGGCAAGATAGCCAAACCGAGCATCCCAGAATCCGCCGTCCATCGGACACGCAATAATATGAACCCTCTTGCGGGCATCGACGAATGGCGATACCATGATGTCGATGCTTTCCGTGCTCCACACCTTAGAGTCCCGCTCGCTCATCCTGGTGTATGGCGCATCTTCCGCCAGATCCGTGACAACCGCAATGTAGAGTGCGTCGCCGCCGGCCAGCACCTTGAAGCGGCCCTTGGTCGCGACCTTTTCCATCTGCAGTCCGCCAAGTTCAGCCCACTTTGCCGCACCCCATGCGCCGCCCTCAAAGTCAAAGCCTTCCGGCTCTACATCGGTGCGGGCAACTTCGTACTCCTTGATTTCCTTGCCCGGAATCACGCCGGACTTGCGGACGCTTTCCGGATCCCATCCGAACGGCGAACCGAGCGTCGCCAGAAGCCGTCCATTTGTCGCCATCAGCTTTCGGTCGGCATAGTTGAATAGACGCATCTCCGGCCATCCGTCGATGGAGCGTGCGCGAACGCCCCCGTATGCTGGCCTCGAATCCTTTACGGTGAAGACCGAATCCATGTATCGATTGCGCTCCTCTACAAGATCAAGGACTGGATCAAGCGTGCCTTTCGTGGGCTTTGTGCGGAATGCCGCATATGCCGTAACCGTCTGCGCAAGGTTTTTCACGTACTCGAACTCGGTGCGCACCAATTCGATCCGCTTCTTCTGCTTATCCGTCTTGACAAGACGCTCTGCGGTCTTGAGCTTCCATTCCATCCGCTCAAGCACGTTCGGCGAAAACACATATGCTATCTGCGCCATGGCATCCGTATCGTATGCATCGCGGTAATCCTTCGTAGGTCTGAGCGCACCGGCATCAAGGTCGCCCTCCATGAGATTGATCCCCCTGAGCCGCTTATCGAACGTCTCGAAGAACTCGTACATCGGAATGCCCGCGTCGGCGCCAAATGAACGCGCACAGTATTCCTCGACCGTTTTCGCCACGTCTATTCCCGCATCGGATAGCGTACGGTTGAAGACATAGTACGCCGGACCTTCCAGTCCAAAAAGCTCCCCATACCCACACCTGTATATGCCGCGAACGCCATTGTCTATCATCAGCTTGGCGAAATCCCGACAACGCATCCAGCTGCGTTTCGGGCAGAATCCAAGAGGTTGGTACGACCCCCACATGTAGATGTATGCCACGAATCCACGCGGGACTTCATACGCCCTCCACTCGTCCAGCTGTTTCTGGCTAAGGTGGCAAAGCTCGACCATAACGTTGGACGGGAACTTGCGGAAGGTCTTCGGAGGCTCAAGCGTCGCGGAATAGCAGAGAATGTTGACGACCTTGCCGGGACGTTCCTTCAGGATGCGCTCGGCGATCTGGCGATGGAGTATCCACAACTTTTCACCGATGTATTCGGCGCCAGGGCCTCCGAACGCCTTGCAATTGCCGCACTCGCAAAACTGCCACCCGTCCTGCTGGGCGAGTTGTACGACATCCGCCCCGTCATCAAACCTGCGGATCAGCTCATCGACCATCAGCTGCTGCACTTCGGGATTGGAGATGCACAATGTGGGATTCTTCTCGTCCGACCCAACACGCTTTCCGCCGACGAGGCCAAAGTATTCGGGATGCGTCTTGAAGTACTTCGATGGAGGACACGCCTTCGGATACGAATGGCCGCCATATGAGTAGTACGCCCCGGAACGGAATATGTTGTTCGCGTAATCGTAGAGCGGCGACTTCAGCGTAGAGACGGGACCGTACTCAAGCCTGGGATTCTCGCGTGAGCATGTGCCGTCCGGCACGACGATCCGATCCTTCTTCGGCACGTCAGTTCCGATATCTCCGGGTGCGAGGAAACGAACGTCCATGTATTCCTCCATGAATCTCGCCACCGCCCTTACGGTCGGCATCGGAGATGTCGCTGGGGTGTTGGACATCTTTCCCGTGTGTATGGCACGGTCATGTCCGAACAGGTACACGCTGCCGCCCTTCTCGGCGATCACGTTGTCAAAGCGTTCGAGCGGACGTTCAAGCCGGATGCCGGCCGCATCCGCAGCGGCCTCGCCAAGATAAATTGCCGAGACGCCATTTGTCGCCTTGTCAGCCGCAACGACCTTGAGATCCAGGCCCGTCGATTCCCAGAACGCCATCGCAAACGACTCCGCGCACTTGCGCAGCGACGAGGAAAGTCCGCTCGTCTCATGCGGTGGAACGACGATTTTCCAATTCCCATCCACCGTTACGGCCTGTGCGGCCATCATTGAAGCCGCAACCGACGCCAAACACAATGTACCCTTCATGACATCGTCCTTTCTGTTTCACGTCAGCGGAAAGAGAATATGAACCCCATTCCCGGGAACGCCCCCTGATAGCATCCGATATCGACCTTGCCATTCACGGTTCTCGGATAACGATCGCTTCTGCGTATGTCACTTGCGGAAGACATCCAGTCCTGAACTACGCCCCTGCCAAGCGCCGGAGATGTCGTCTTGAGCCGATACGGATCTTCATCCTCCATACAGAATCTTGCCTCCACCCCCGTTATGCAGTCTGCGCAGGGGTATTTCAAGTCGCCAAGGCTGAACGGGCCATTGGGGCTCTTTATCAGGCAGTTCTCGAACTGCAGATTCATGTAGCCAGTCCTCAAATCGCTCGCGGTCACACCATCATCCGTAAAGTTGTCGGAAAAAATGCAGTTGATGGCCTCGAATTTCGCGCCACTTTCGTCCGTATATCCGGCATGCGTATATGATACGCAATTTCCCGCGACGGTGCAGGACGAAAGTGTTGTGACCTTGTTTTTCGGGGCGGCGAAGAGTGCGGCGTATTTGGCGTGCATGCTCTGTCCGACAATGAGGCAGTTGGTGAAAGCGCCGTGGCTTACGACAAGGCTCAACGCCCCGTCAAACCATCCATCCGCTTCCTGAACAATGGCATTGGCCCCCTTTGCCATTACGTTGCCGTTCGTATAGCCGCTTATCACCGTATCGACCACCGGCAATCCCTGAGGATCTAAGGCCCCTTCGTACAAACGGCATCCGTAAAGCACGGTGCCGCGCACCGCGCCTCCCTTGCCAAAGCTTACGTTGTTCGATATTACACACTCCGTCATCACTCCGCCGCACACGCCGGAACCGAGCGTCTCAACGATGTTGTTCATCACGACACAGCGCGTGAGCGTAGAGCCGTATGCGCCGCCGCCCTGCGTGTTCTTGCACACCCCAGTCAGCGCATTGCCGTCGATCATCACGTCCTCTGCGGTACACCTGTACATGCCGCCACCATATGCGTAGACCGTCTTGTCCTCGTTGTCGATGACATTTCGGTTCATCGTCACGCGCCCGCGCACCACCTTCGCATAGGCGACTCCGCCGCCCGCAGTCTGAGCATCCTTGTTCTGGACGACATTGTTGCTGACGACGCAATCCGTAAGCACGTATCTTGTCGTGTAGTTGCTGTCGCCATACACTCCACCCCCCGCCACGCTCGCCGAATTGCCGGAGACGATACATCCGCTCATGGAACTGGCGCTGGCACCTCCGCCGGAAACGCCCGCAATGTTGCCGACAAGTTCGCAGTCCTCAAGCGATGCGCTTATCGCGGCGCCACCGTTTGCCGTGGCGACGTTGTTACTGAACACGCACCTGACCGCTGTGGCTCCGGCAATCGCCCCGCCGTTTCTGGCCTTGTTCCCGATGAATACGCAATTCGTGAAGCTGTTCGCGCCATACGCGGCACCGCCATCCAAGGCCGCCGCATTCTCCACGAAGCGGCAACCTTCAACCCACGGCGTAGTGCCATACACCACACCACCCTCGCCTGAAACGGAGTTGCCGACAAACTGGCAGTCTATCCAACGACCGCTTGTCACGATCCCCTGCGATGCGGAACAGCACGTCACGACGACGTTTGAATACACCGAGTTCCTGTTGACGTTCCCGAACACGCCCTTTGCGGCGGCATTGCAGTTCGAGATCGTAACGTCGCGCATCACTCCGCAATAGCTGTACACGAACCATTTCGACGTGTCGCAGTCCGCATTGCCATAGCACAGCACAACGTCACGTGGATCGCCGGTCTCGCCTCGCACCGTGAAGTACGAGAGGCCGAGATGCGCATTGGAGTCCTTCAGCACACCATCCGTCTTGTGGAAGTACTGGACCGCAAGGTCATCGACCGCATATGTGCCCTTCTTCAGGACAATCGTATCGGATGCGCTATGGCTCTCGTTCATGGCCTCCAACGCGGCCCTGAATTCATCCACCGTGGCAACGACAACCATCTCGCCCGCTCCCCACATTGCATGCACAGACAAATATGCCGCAGCCAAGAATATGAGCCGAACCGAATCTGACGAATACCATGCTCTCATGTTTCCCTCCCATCTGCCTACAACTTGACTTGATGAACTTTAGTATAGCCAACCCAACGGGGAAAATCCAGTCCCCCATGCGGGGGACAGCGAAATCGGTGCGGATATGGTGTATACTATGTGCCATGAAGATGCACCTTCTCCTTTCCATTTCATGCGTGTTCCTCGCTGGAACGCTCGCCTCGGCAGCGGATGCCCTCTGCACGGCGGCAGATCTCGCGACGGCTCTGGACTCGCATTCGGAAGGACTGGACTTCAACCTTACCGGAAGGGTTGCGTTCATTACCGGCCCATACAAGAGCCGATTCTTCCTCAAAGACGCAAGCGGCACCACGCCCGTAGTGCTGCGTCGCGCATTGCTGAACAGGGTCGCGCTTGCCGTCGGGGACCGCATATGCGTCGCAGGCCGTACCGAGTTCCGCAAAGGCCATGAGGTTTGGCCTGTCTGCCATGAGCTCGAACGTTTCGGGAGAGGCGATGCGCCGGAACCCATTCCCATCACTATCGACGAAATAGACGACCCGGCATACCGATACAGAACCATCAGGCTGCGCGGCACCGTGCTTGACGTATTCCGCGACGAAATAGATCTGCAGTACGTCTTTGTCGCGATGCAATGCGGACGCAAGGCCGTCACCCTGTCATATGCAGACGACAGGAACGGATGCGGAGACCTCCCTTACATGATTGGCCGCGAAGTCACCGCCGTGTGCCTTTGCGAACCTGAGCGCCCTTCCTCTCGCATACATCTCGGCACCATGCTCGCGACGACAGGTCCGGAGGCATTCCGGCTTGTCGCATCATCCCCGCCAGACCCATTCGACGTGCCTGAACTTGAGCGGAGCGTCACAAGCGCAACAATCGGAAGCCTCAGCAGACGGCGCCTGACAGGACGCGTTCTGGCCGTTTGGCAAAGAAGCCACCTGCTGCTCCGCACGGCAGATGGGCTCATCTCCAGAATCGACCTCACCGAACAGGCGCCTCCAACATATGGAATGGACATCGAAGTCTCCGGCTTCCCCGAGACCGACCTTTATCACCTCAACCTCTCGCGGGCGACATGGAGGCCATCGCCACAGCGGTTACCGGCCGAAGCCGTAGCGGAACAGATTACCGCAGACATGCTCAAACGCAACCGCAATGGCGAACCTGGACTCAACACCGACTATCACGGGCGGGCCGTCACCATGCGTGGCACCGTGACGGACATCCCCCAGCATGGCTCCGGACGCTTCAGCATCGCATGTGGAGAAGACCGCGTAATCATCGACATCAGCGCCACACCAGAAATCTTCAGTTCCATAGAGATGGGATGTACTGTGGATGTGAGCGGCATTTGCCTCATGGAGAGCCGCAACTGGTATCCACGCGCACCGTTCCCGCACGTGGAAGGATACTCAATAGTCGTTCGCACACCAGCCGACATCCATATCATAGCCCGTCCACCATGGTGGACGCCAAGGCGACTCAGTCTGGTCATCGCCGCCCTGTTGGCGACTTTGCTCGGCAGCCTTGTCTGGATATTTGCATTGCGTCGGCTCGCCGAACGGCGAGGACACGCACTAGCCGTCGAACGGCTTGAACATGTGGAGGCCGAACTCAAAGTGCATGAACGGACTCGCCTCGCCGTGGAATTGCACGACTCCATCGCACAGAACATCTCAGGGGCTTCCATGGAACTCGATGCCGCCCGCGAACTGGATGCGGATCTGCCGCCCGCAGTGCAACGACATCTGGCACGGGCTTCACACACTCTCGATTCCTGCCGGATGGAGATGCGCAATTGCATCTGGGATCTGCGTAGCCAGGCATTGGAGGCGCCAGACATGGACAAGGCCATACGGCTTACGCTGGATCCGGCTGTCGGCGACGCCAATGTGTCCATCCGTTTCAACGTTCCACGCAATCGGCTCACGGACAACACGGCCCACACCATACTGCGCATCATTCGTGAACTGTCCACCAATGCCATTCGACACGGGCGTGCAACAGCCATTCAGATAGCGGGGTGCATCGAAGGCGACCAGCTGATGTTCTCGGTGCACGACAACGGATGCGGCTTTGACCCCGAAACCGTTCCGGGAATCGCCGAAGGGCATTTCGGGCTTCTCGGCATTCGCGAACGCATTGACCTGCTCGGCGGCGAACTGTCAATCAAAAGCGGCACCGGGAACGGAACCAAGATATCCATCCACCTGAAGTTGCCGACCGAAGAATCTCGCGCCGAATCATAAAAACCAGCATCGCTCCCCGAACATGAAGAACGTCATGACAGCAAACAAGATAAAGGTTCTGATCGCCGATGACCATGCGATAGTGCGGATGGGGCTCGCCTCTCTTCTTGGCGCGAAAAGCGACATTGAAGTCGTAGGCGAGGCGAACAATGGCGAGGTTGCCGTCCGCAAGGCGATGAAGCTGATGCCGGATGTAGTCGTAATGGATCTGATGATGCCAAAGATGGATGGCGTAGCCGCCACACGCGCCCTGCACGAAAGGCTACCCTCGGCCAAGGTGCTGCTCCTGACGACGTTCGGAACGTCCGACCGACTTGTGCGGGCACTTGAGGCTGGCGCCTCCGGAGCCATCATGAAAAGCACAACCAACTCCGCCCTGCTCGCGGCCATCAGGTCCGTCGCATCCGGGAAGCGCGTCATTGACGATGACATCAGGCGACTGGTCGCGGAAACACACGAGACCAGGGAACTGTCGCCACGGCAATCACAGATACTCGAATCGATCACACGCGGCCTCACGAATCGCGAAATCGCAAGTCAGTTCAACATCAGCCCTGAAAGCGTAAAGACGCAGGTTGCCCGCCTCCTGGAGAAGATCGGCGCTGCCAACCGTTCCGAAGCGGCATCTATCGCCATCAAGAAACATATGCTGAAACTCTGAGCGGCCATTGCCGCACCTGTCCGGCAATGGCTAAACGCAACGATAGCCCGATCCGTGGACCGTCTCTATGCGCGAGGCATCTACGCCAAGCTTCTTCCTTAGCACGAGGATGTGCTGGTCTACGGTGCGTGTAGTGACGCCCGTGGCGTAGCCCCACAACTTGCTTATCAGCATGTCGCGGGTAACGACCTCACCGGGATGCGACGCAAGCATGCGGAGGATGCGTATCTCGCGGGCGGAGAGCCCTTCGCTCTCGCCATTCGGGCCTACAAGCGCATAGCGTTTCACATCCACCAGATGCGATCCTATGTGGAAGTTATCGTCCTCCTGCGGAATAGGATCCGTCTGCGTAGCCTGTGGCTGCCGGGCATTCTCCACACGACGCAATATCGCCTTGATGCGGGAAACCAGAACTGCGCCGTCGAACGGCTTTGGCAAGTAGTCATCCGCTCCGAGATCCAGTCCAAGCGATATGTCTGCGGATGATCCCCTTGCGGACAGGAATATTATCGGTAGGGACGGATCCTCCTTGCGTATGTGGCCGAGTACCTGATAGCCGTTTTTCTTCGGCATCATTATGTCGAGCAAAAGGACGTCCGGACGCTTCTCCGAATATGCGGCCAGCACCTCGTCGCCGTTTTGGGCAAGACGTACGCTCCACCCTTCCTCCTCCAGAAGTATCCTGATGGTCTTGCGTATGGATTTCGTGTCGTCCGCAACCAGTATGTCAGTCATGCGCAATGCCTCCCTCCGTCTTCCTTGGCGACCGCAACGGGCAGCGTCACCGTGAATACGCTCCCGCCACCGTCACGGTCTGCAACGCCAACGCGTCCACCCATTCCCTTCACAAAGCCAGATACGATCGAAAGCCCAAGTCCAAGCCCAGATGTCTCGCCGCCACGTTCCGCACCCTGCTGGTAGAACCGCTCGAACAGCCTTTCGCGGCGGTCACGCGGTATTCCATCGCCTCTGTCCATGACATCAAGCGCCGCCATCCCGTCGCCGCAATCGCGACACTGCACCTCTATCAATCCGCCGCCCGCATAGCGGCATGCGTTCTCAATGAGATTTATCGCCACCTGCTCCATCTTGTCGCAATCCGCGACAACCCGCATCGGAGTCCCCTGCTGGACATTGATTACGCAATCGGGGTAGCGGCAACGCAGGAGCCGTGCGGCGCTTTCCGCCACCTCGCGCAGATCAACGCTTTCACGGGCGAAGGTAAACTTGCCGTTCCGCAACCTCACAACAGTGAGCAGCTCTCCAATCATCCTCGCCATGCGGGACGACTCGCGTTTAAGCGTATCGAGCGCGATGGCCCTGCGCCGCTCATCCCTGATTGTGCCATCCGCCAGCGCGGAGGACAACGGCACGATGCTTCCAAGTGGCGTGTTCAACTCATGGGATATCAGATCGAGGAAGGAATTCTTAATCTCAAGGTCTTCACGAACCCTTCTTGCCGTCCAGACAAGATGCCACCCTCCCGCAAAGAGCGTGAAGAAAAGCAGGAGTACCATCACGAACCCGATGCCGAGAAGATACAGCACCGGACTGTCCACATGCCTGAACGGCTTTTCGTCATACCCGATTACGGTTCCGTCGTCAAGCCGTGTCCAGCCGATGACGGCGCCATTGGTGCCGGGGAACCATCCGTACTTCACCCGTTCGGAGAAGTTCGTGTTCGATGCGGCGACATTCTTCGCCCATACATGATCCGCTACGCCGTCCTTGGCATACGCCCTGGCGCGTGTGGCAAGGCGCTGCCTCATGTTCCGCTCGTAGCGCTCAAACTGCCCGTCCCGACCCGAACGCCTCATTTCAGACGCAAGGCCGCGTCCGCCAAACAGCAACAGCGAAAGTCCCGCCGCCGTAATCAGGATTGCCGGCAGGCCTATCAGCAGCAAGTAGGTTCTCGTGTCCCTGTCCATTGGCATTTCGACCGTTCCTATCCATGCTGTGGCTACCGAACCCGTCCTCCGTCAACTTACGCCAACCACCCCATGCGAAAGGCCAGAGCGCACAAGACCATAGCGTTTGGAGCCATCCGGCTCAACTATGATTGCCGCCGAATCGAGGAACCTCACCCAGTTGTCCACCGTCCAATCCCGCTTTACTCCACGCGCATGGAGATACGCCGCGTTGTAGAGGTCGTGCGTCGTGAATATGCCAAGCTTCGACTTGAACTCGCCAAGCGCCCACGCCTCCAAAGCATCGCTTGCGGCGCCGATTTCCCGGAAACCGCGCTGGCGTCCGTTGGCCATGTACCTGAACACTTCCTTGAAGAAAGAGCCGTCCCGGAAAAGTTCGTAGACCTCACGCTGATCCGCAAAGTAGAACGAATCGTTTCCGAGCCTGTCGTCAAGCGGAATCTCAACATTGCCGCACCCCATGCCTTCTGCGATGCACTGCGCCGTCTGCCTTGTGCGCAAAAGGGGGCTGGACATGAACTGCACGTCAGCGGCAAAGGCTTTCAGCCGCTCGCCGAAAAGGGTGGCCGTGCGTCTACCCTCGTCCGTCAGCGGCAATTCCATGCCAAACGTCGGATCGTCGTTGTCGATCTTCGTGCGTTCGCCGTGGCGCACCATGAGCAACACGCGGTTCCCGCAACGAAGCTCCGCCTCTACGTCGTCGAGAGTCATTTCGCCGCCCGCCGGACGGCACAGCGCATCGGTCTCGACATCTCCCCCCGTAAGCTCCGCGAGGAACCGTCTCCGAAAGGCCAAGTGCCCTCGCTCGGCGGCAATCCTTCGCGCAGTGCCGAAATGCAGACCCGACTTCAGCCATCCGACCTGGATCAGGACAAAGTCCGCAAGGGCTCGGATATGCCTGTAATCCACGGCAGATCCGGCGCGAACCGCCTCCATTACCTCACGGCTGGGGCGAGCCATGATCGGAAGGTTCCAAAACGCCGTGCTATCACTGCGCCAGTCGGTCGTGGCCAGTTGATCCTCAAGTACCCTGAAGATATCGAGTTTGTCCGCGTCCCTGACGCAATTGGCCACGGCTTCCGCAAACGGACCCATTCCCTCGGGCAGATCACGGCGATTGTGAAGCAATATCGCGTCCAATATTTCATTTGCGCGAGGCTCACCTTCGAGCCAACCGGCCGACTTCACGATATCGTGCGATAGCTTGGCATGATCTACGCTATCCGCATCTCGAAATGTATTGAACCTCTTTAGTTGCTCATACCGCCCGGTATCGTGAAGAAGCGCAGCGGCTTCGCATGCGCCCGCAAGCTCTTCACCGAATCCCTCGCCATCCGCTATCGCCTTCGCGTTGGCCACAACAAACTGCGTATGCACCCGCTTTAGCTCCATCATCGGAGAGAGGATGCCGCCCACCCTGAATCCATCCACGTAGGCGGAGTACAGCCTGTTGAGTCTATCGAGATCCATCGTCACCACCTTCGTCCGCCGATTTCTACCTTTGCGGCCTCAGCCGCCGCGCGGCGGACGGCAAACAGGGCTCGGCCCATCCGCACAAGCTTCTTCTCCAGTTCGGCATTCAATCCTCGCACCTCATCGAGATCAAGCTTCTGTTCAGAAATCTCACCCTCAAGGGCGGCGATGCGAGCCTTAAGCGCCTTCCTGTCGGATTCCAGAGCGGCCTTTTCAGCCTTAAGCCGCGCATTTTCGTCCGCCAGAGCCTGTCGCTGCGTTTCCAAAGAGGCCTTGGCAGACTCCAAAGATTGCTTTTCTTCCTCAAGGGTAGAATGGAGTTCCTTGAGTTCGGCATTGTCGCGGGCCATCTCCTGTACGACCACGCGCTGGACATCAAGCTCGTCAACCGCATCCGCCTCAGGCTCCGCCTGCACTTCGCTGATGTCGGCCTGTTCGTCCCGATGCCCCTTCATTCCCAGCATTTCGGCAAAAAGTGACTTGTCATCATTCATGCGGCACATTATACCACAATCGAGCTGAATGGCGTTGCCCAATGCCGATGGCGGTGCTTGCGCGTGTGCGATGCGCGGCTACGGCAATCTCTCCGCGACAGCGAAATACGTCCGGTCATGGATGTCCGCGCTGTATCGCGTCAATGGCATCGTGCGTTCCTCGCGCTTCCGGTTGCGGCACCGGAATGTCGCGTCCACCGTCTTCCTATCCGCATTCCACAGGAGCGGCTTGGATGCGTCAATATCCCAAAGATCGACCGAATGGTCCGGACGCTTCTCTCCACCGAGCGCCAACGCGAAGACACACGGTCCACGCATGACGGCCACGCGCCCCTGTTGCGCCCTTGTCCCCGGAACGAGGCGGATCGGCATAGGCAGGTCAAGCTCGACGCGAACGGGCGACGCAAAGTCCATTTCTACGCAGAACCAACCGGGTGCGGCGGGACGCGACGGCCCGCCCGCGACGGATACCGTCGCATTCGTACACCAGCCCGGTATCCTAAGACGGAGGACTCGCCCCGCCATCGAGACAGAGAGCGAGACGCGACCATCGTCCGGATAGGCTGTGCGCATCGTCGCCGTCACCCCTTCTGCCTTCAGTTCGGCATCCGAATAGAGGTTGACCGCAAGGCCATCCGGATGACGAAAGAACACGACATCTGGAATCTCGAACACCTCGCGCTTGTAGTTGTTCGGACAGCAGTAGGTATCGCGGTCGTACCACGGTGCCCGTTCGTTGAATGGCGTCCAATAGCGGTACCTGAGTCCATCCGCCGACTGTGCCGAGAAGAATGCGTTGTACATCACGCGCTCAAATAGGTCGCCAAGCTCCGTGCCTGGATCCCGTTCCATGGCCTTCGCCGAGAGCCGCATCAGATAGGCCGATGCGCACGTCTCGCCCCATTTTCCGAGGCCGGCCTGGGTAGCGTCCCAAAGCTCGCCCCAGACGGGCGTACCGGTGAGCGAACCGGTGACGGACATATAGTCCGTGCGTGTCCGTGCAAAGGCTTCGCCAGCCGCAGACGAAAGCGCGGCTCGTGTCTTCGCAGGGGCGTCCACCGCGTCCGCATACTGGAGCTGGGCAAGGGCACGCGCAAGCCACGTGTAGACGTGCTGGACGCCGTTGACGCGCACCTTCATGTCATAGGCGTCAATGTCATCATGGATCGCCGCATCCTTCTCGACCCAATCGAGGTACTTGCGGTCTCCCGTCTCCTCGTAGAGAAGCAGATAGGCCGTTTCGCTGCCAAGCGTCGGGAAAGACTTGTGCTCCACCAGCGAATCGGCAAGCCGTCGTGCCGTCGCCAGCGACTCCGCCGTCCCGAACCAGCGGTGGTCGAGACAGAGCGCCTGAATCAAGTACGCGCCCTCGTGATTGTCCCAGAAGCCAGGCTTTCCGCTGAACATCGAAATGCGTCCGTCGGGTGTCTGCATTCCGCCAAGTTCACTAAGAAGTCGAGTCTTAACCCGCACCGTCTCAGTGCCGCCAATGCCGTGAGCGGCCGCCTTGACAAGCGCATCGAGGAACATCCCGTAGCCGGCGAAGCCGCCAGGCTCATCCGGCCTTTCTTTGCGGTTTCGGAAGTGCCGGGCGAACGTCCCATCGATGTCCGTGTGACGGAGCATCTTGCCGAGCGTGACTTCCATCCGATTTCTGATCTCGCCGCCGACCGTCACCTCACCCGGCGCGAACGGCACCAGCAACGCAGTGGCCACAAACAGAAAAGACATCATAGACATTTTCCTTTCGCCATCTGCGCATCCCGCGCCAGTTTCTCATCCAGCGTCTGCCTTTCCTTGTCGGTAAACCGTACAAGCGTATTGTCGCGCCATCGCAAGGGGTACTTGCTTGATCCCCGATAGAGCTGGGCATGCGGACTCGTCTTCACGAAATGGCAGTTCGCGACGGTCAGATTTCCGTCCACATGGTCGATCGCCAACGGATCATCCATCTTGAACACCTCGTAGTTGTTGAAGACGGCGGAGTTGACGATACGCGCGTGTCCACGTACGCGAAAGCCGATTTTCGCCGTGTCGGCATAGCAGGCGTCGAGAAGCGTGTCCCAGTTGTCGAGGTCGAACGCGACGGAATCCTTCAGGTACTCGCACTGTCCGGCGACGTTGCGCACCATGCCGCCCCAGACGTGGCAACGTGCGAGGCGGCACGAACTGTTACGCAGCCGCACGCCAACAGTGTAATCGACGACGAAGCAATCGACGAAATGGCAGTCGCTCAATTCGCTTTCGAGTCCGACGTTGCCCGCCATGCCTGGGCGGTCGCAGATGCAGTAGATGTCACGGACGACCGCCTCGTAGCCGCCACCCGTGCGCCCCAGCTCCTTCGCGCCGAGCTTCAGACCGAAACACCGTCCGTTGCGAAGCGTCAGCCCTGAGACCTCCATCCGACGGAAACTCCGTATGCGCATACAGGAGGCGCGTCCCTTGCCGTCGATCTCGCCGCCGCGCACGAAGAGGTTGTGGTCGGCGCCGGGACGTCCGCCGCCCGCTTCCATCACGCCGCCAGAATAGTCGATTATGAAATCCATGTCGGCAATCGCCACGAGCCGCGCAGACTTGTGAAGCCACAGCGACACGCCGTTCGTGACCGTCAGCATCTGATCGACAAGGTAAGTTCCGCGCGGAAAATAGACGACACCGCCCTTCCCGGCTTTCTCGACGGCCCGCATGATACGTGCCGCATCAGACGTTTCCCCGTCCCGTCGCGCGAAGTCGCCAACGTCGGCGTCACACATGCCAGAGTCCGCAAACCCACAGGCCGTCCACAAGGCGGCCAACGCACATCCCAAGACTTTCATTTGCATCGTTCTATCCCTTTCCTTGGTTCAGCGAATCAGCAACCGCATTCCCGGACAGGCGAGCCACAGCTCTTTGTGCGCCGCCCGGTCATGGATCGTGTAGTGTCCGCGCCCTTCGCGTTGCCAAAGCGCGTGTCCCGAAAGCGTCCCGTATCCGAGAAACGGTGCCGCCCCCATCGGACGCGGCGATATGTTCAGGAGGATCGTCCCCGACAGAGATATGTCGCCCGTAACATCGAAAAGGCGGTAGTCGGACACGGCGGCGGCACCTGGGACGGTGCGGACGACCCGTGCGCCGTCCGCAAGCGCCAGCGCGGCGAGGGTGCAGGACGGAACGGAACTCGCAAGCGTCGCGCCCGTCCCAACGGACAGCGTCGCCCTCGGTGTCAGATTCGCCGCGACGGCTTGTCCAGCCAGGAACGCGGGCGGTTCGGACGACCCGTTGTCACCGACACCCAACCACTTTTTGCGCAGATACGCGACAAGCGCACGCTCCTCCGCCTCCGACAGAGGCTTCGTGAATGCGATGAACTCACCCATTTCGCCCTGCCAACTGCGGTTCTTGTCGCTACCTTCGCCATAGACCTGCACCGTGTCCCAATTGCCACCACGCGCACCGAGCGAAATGCGGTCGATGTCGAATGGCGCGAGGGACGTCTGGCTGAACGATCCCACGACTGTCGGCGCATCCGGGTCGGAAGCCGCTTCGAGGCGCGTCCCGTAGACGGACGCCGGCGCCGCGTGTGCGACGAGGATGACGGCCTTGCCCGTCAGGGACGGGTCATTCGCCGGCTTGATAACGATAGACCCGTTCGACACGTTTCCGTTCTGCACCATGCTAATGCCGCCCAGTCCGTCGCCGTTCGATTTCTCCGTCATGAAGAATGAGCCGGACTGCGCATCATCGTTCGCGCCGACGTTGCCCTTGTAGAACGACCACGCGCCGCCATAAAGCCCCTTGCCCAATTCATCGACATAGGCCGTTCGCTTCAGGACGGCGTAGACGTGCAACGTGTGTGTCGCCTCGGCGTTGTTCACATACGCATTCTCCAGACACAGGGCGGACAGCCCGTCAAACGAAAGCGTTGCGTGTCCGTTCAGGCCGTCTGCGGACAGCGTCGGATAGGCGACGTCGTACTTCCAGGTCGCGGGGCTCTTGGCGCGTCCAAACGTGCCGCCCGCTTTGCCCTTGTTCGCGAGGCCGACCACATGAACACCGTCCGCCTCAAACGTGACCGTCGCCGCGTCCGACGGATCAACCCAAATGTCTGCCCGCGAAACCATCTGAGTCGCCGTGAGAGCCAACGTCCCTTCCGCGACCGCGACGGCCGCTTCCGTCCGTGCGCCCAGAACGAGTTCACCCGCGCCCGTCTTCCGAACCGCCGCCGTGCCGGCGAGTGTGCCGGACGTAAACGCCGTCGCCTGTTCCGGCACCTCGATCGCGACCGATGCCTCGGCTTCGTCTGTCGCCGAAACGGCAGAGGACGAGGTCGTGAACCACTTCTTCTTCAGGTAAGCGCGTATCGACTTCTTCTCCGCATCCGTCAAGGCGCGCGAGAACACGAGCAGTTCGCCGATCTTGCCGTTCAGCATACGGTTCCTGTAGGCGGCACCGCTGTTCATCATGCGTGACCCCAGCACCATCGTCTCGATCTTGCGGCTGAAGTCGGCGACAGACGAGACATCTGCGGACTTCGTGCTGTCGCGCGCCTCCACGTCCGTCGCGTCCCAGCCCAGTGCCATAGACGTCTCGCCGCCGTTGACCTCATGCTCGTGCAACAGCGGGGCGTAGTCGTCCGCCGCGCCGTTACGCGCATCCGCCGCGATGTAGGTCTGCACGACTGCACCCGCCGCGTTTGCGTAGTTCGCGTAGCCGAAGAGGCGACGAGGCCCGTCCTTCGCGTAGTAGGCGACCGCGCCGGGCAGGTTGCTGTCCTCCGCCCACGCCGATTGAACGGCACCGAACGCAAATGGACCCGACCAAAGTCCCTTGCCATCTGTCGCCTCCCAGGCATCCCACTTGTAGACGGCGAAGAGCGAAAAATGTTCCGTCTTGTTCGTGTAGTCGAGATGCAACGACTGCGTACCGTCGAAGGCCAATGCGGGCAGCCCGTTGATGCCGTCCGCCGCAAGCGTCGGTGCGATGTCCGTCACTCCACCCACCGTCTGCGCCGCGAAAGCCCCGCCCGCCACGCCACAGTTGGCGATGTGCGAGACGGACGCACCGGCCTCCGCATCAATCCGCGTGGCATCCAGCCAAACGTCGGCGCTCCGCAGGATAGCGCATTCGGATTCGACATCCGCCGCCAGCAACGCGCCGTCCTCCAGACGGATCCGTGCGCCGCCCGTGCAGACAAGCGACAGGTCAGGCGAAAGAGAGACATCGCGCGCGAGCGTCAGTACGCCGCCCTGCACATCGCACGTCCCATCCAATGGACTGGAGGCGAGAAGCCGCAACGTACCCGCACCCGTCTTCGTCAAGCCGTGGCCGGGAATCCGGGAGGATAGCGCAGCGTTGACCTCCAGCGTCGCGCCGTCCGCCACGTCAACGGCATCGACACGGCTGATGATGTCGTTCCCGCCCGTTGAGGACGTGTACACGTCACCCAGACAGAAACTCTTGCCGACGATCTTCGACGGCGTTTCAGACGGCAAGACCTTCAGCGTGCCGAGCGCGGCTGCGGCCAGTTCATCGTCCTTCCAAAGCCGAAGTTCAGCTCCCGTCATTTCCAAATTACAGAGATGGGAGCGTCCGTAGGCGTAGACCGTGCTGCCTTCAAGCAGCCGCGTCCGCGCAAAGTTCCACTTCGGGATGTCGCCGCCGAGGACGAGTGCATTCTGACAACGAAGTGTCGTCCCCTCGCCGACTGTCAACGCCGAGGACGGCAGGTTGCCGAGATCATACGCCATCCAGACGCCGAGGTTGATTTGGCCTCCGCCATCATAGGTGAGTTCCGTGTTCGCCCTGACCGTGAACTTGGCGCCCGAAAGGGACAGCGTCTTGCCGACAGGCGCACGCCATATCGCCAAGCCGGGGCCGCAAGTCACGGCATGACTGTCCGTATCGACCGTCAGCGATTCCTTCGCCAGCAAGCCGCCGCCGCAGAGCGCAAGCGGCGCATCGTTCGCCCCCAAGGCCGCCGCGTTGTTCACCGCGAGGATTCCCCCTTCCACACGAGTGCCGCCCGTGTGCGTGTTCGAACCCGCAAACGTCTGCGTCCCCGAACCTGTCTTCACGAGGACGATGTTGCCGGAGACCGTGCCGGAAAAGACGGCCTCGCCATCGTTGCAATCGACCGTCAGCGTCGCTAGCGTCTCGGACGTGTTCGTAATCTCGCCCGAACCCGTCAGCCCGCCGGAGACAGTGCGATCGGCACCGTTCAGGTCAAGCGTTTCGTCGATGGTCTCTGCTAGCGCAGTGACTGTCGCAAGGCTCGCCGCACAGACGAACGGCAAGAGTCTGACGAGAAGCGTTTTGCTGTTCAGGCTCATTTCGCACCTCCTTTGCGCGTGATTTCGGTGTCGCACTCGCTTTCGACTTCATCGTAGACGCGGACATAATCGACCCAGAACTCGTCCGCCACGCCGTTCTCGGCTGCCAGTTCCGGCGACGGACGATCGCGTGTCCCGTCCCGGTAGCCGAAGCATTCCGTCGAAATGAGGATGAACTGCTCGCGCTGCGAGACGGCGCCGCCGAGGTCGGTTCGCCCCGTCTCCTTGCCGTCGATGTAGAAGACGTAGTTCGTCGGCGTCCAGAGGCAGCCGAACGTGTGCCACGCCGCCTTGTCCTCCGGATGCGCCGCGCCCACGTGCGCCTCGCGGAAGTTCTTGCCGCAGCCGTTCCAGTAGAGCGAATGGCTCCAGACGACACCCGGCTTGAACGATTCGAGGATGTCGACTTCCACGCCCGCCTCACGGCGGTCGAGCGTCGCGCCGTTGATCGGCGACTGCAGCCAGAACGCGCTCCACCAGCCGGGGCGCTGCTGAAGCCAGACTCGTGCCTCGTAGTAGCCGTAGCGGTGCTGAAACAGCGGCTCGCGCAGCTCCGCAAGCGGCCAACGCAAAGCCTGCAAGCCCCCTTCTGGCGGACGATCCATGAAGTTCTCGCCCGTTTGGAGCTGAGCGCTGAAGTAATCGCCGTCACGGAAGATGCGGCGGAACTTGCACAGCCCGTCCTCCACGACAACGGCGCCCGGCTCGTCCGTCCACGGCTTGTGCCGCTTCTGCATCATGTGGAGGCGGTAGCGCCATTTCGTCTCGTCAAGACGGTCGCCGTTGAACTCGTCGTGCCAGACGAGCCGGAAGTTCCGCCCAGTCGGCAGAAGTGATGGCGCCTGTCCCGGCACGGTGACAACGGACGCCGTGCCCAACATGATGGTTGCAATCATTGAGATCATCTGCGTGTACCTTTCCTTTCGCGTTTTCCAAGGAGACCTTCCGTAGTGCCTCGTATGACCAGAGTCGAAGGCAGGACAAGATGCGTCGGCATAAGTTCCGAATTGGACATCCTCAGGATAAGGCGATCAAATGCCGTCTGCGCGATTCCGTCACATGGCTGATGGATTGTGGTGATGCCGGGGGACAGCAACCGCGCAATCTGCACATCGTCGAAGCCAGCAAGCAACACGTCATCCGGCACGTGAGCGCCAATTGACTCAAGGGTATTCTTCAGCCCTGCGGCGATGACGTCATTCTCGCAGATGAATCCATCCGGTCGCGGTGCGCGACGCATGATCTTCCTTACGGCCTCGACATCCGCCGCATCCGCCAGAACGACGCTCTGATCCGTCCATCTCAGGCCCTTCGCAAGGACTGCATTCCTCACCCCACGCGCCCGATTCTTCACGTTCTCGACCCAGTTCGCCCGCATCATGAAGCGAATGTTCCGGGCGCCACGCTCCATCATGTGCACGGCAAGTGTCTCTCCGGCGGCGACGTTGTCAATCGAGACGAGATCATATTCGCTTCTCCGGGGACCGGGTACGATGTCGCCATCGAGGAGGACAACTGGAATGCCAGCCTTCCTGAATGCGGCCAGCACTCGGCGATTGATCGCCTCGGAGTGCTCTGAGTATTCAAGCGGCTGATAAATTACGCCCGCCACGCGACGTTTGATCAGTCGCGCGGAAACCTCGATCGCCTCCCGTCCGTTGTCGGCGGCCTTGGGCGACCAGATGCCATCCATGACGATCGTATAGTCGAGGTCACGCGCACGGCGGACAAGTTCTGAAACGATCGGCTGGAAGAATTCCGACGAATAGGCGATGCCAGGGACGACTAGGCCGATGAGACGTGACCTGGCCCCTTTCGTAACAAACGTTCCAGATCCAATCCGCGAACTGATCAGACCCTCTTCCTTGAGCTTGTCGAATGCCTTGACGGCCGTCAGGCGCGAAATGTTGAACCGCGTACAGGTCGCCACAACGCTGGGAAAAGACTTCCGCGACGAATACTTCCCGTCCAGAATCTCGCCCTTTAGCGCGTCGAACACCTTTCGATATTTCAGTTCTCCCTTCACGTCCGGCATTTTACCAAACATTTGCCGTCCGCAGACAAATGGTATATAACACTTTGTGGAGGCGGGCCTATAGCCTGCCAGCCATCCCGACAGCTTCCGTGAGGCTGTCGGCTACGGGGCAATGTGCCGCCATCAGCCGCTCGCGCATCTGGTGCCCACAGGCGACAAGGACGCAGCGACCACCCAATTCACGCGCCACTTCGGCGTCATGGAGCGTATCGCCGATGAACACGGCGGACTCCACATCGCCGCCCAACGTTTCCATTAGCTCATGCCCACGCTGGAGCTTTGACGCCCCGTCAAGGTTATCCACCCCGTATACGTGATCGAAAAACGCATCGAAGCCATTTGCGGACACCGCTTCATTCAGCTTATCCTGCCGCAAGGCTGACAGTACGCATTGCCGAAAGCCCAATTTGGAAGCAAGCTCCAGTGCAGACCTTGCGTCGGGACGAACAGACTGCGGTTCCTCAAGCACGAACCGATGAAAATCCTCGCATATATCATCCCAGTCCCACTTGTCCAGATCCACGCCAAGCTCGGCGTAGAACGGCCTGACCGGGAATCCGAACCTTCTGCGGTAGTGTTCCACCGTTATCGGCTTAACGCCCCGAATCGCAAGCATTCGATTCAAGGCCCCGACTGCCGCCGATACGTCATCGAGCAGTGTGCCGTTCCAGTCCCAAATAAGATATCTATGCATCGGTTCTGCAAAGTGCGCCGCACAGAGGCGGAAATCTCAAAGGCAGATTGCGAAGAAGCCCGCCTCAGACGCTTCTCCATTCCAGGGAGAGGTCTATCGATCCGGCGGAATGCGTAAGGCATCCAAGCGATATCGCGGTGACGCCAGTCGCTGCGACCTTCTTGGCCTTGTCGAGCGTTATGCCGCCAGAGGCTTCCGTTTTGGAGATACCCTTGCACATATTGACGCACTTCTTCATGTCCGCGACAGACATGTTGTCGAGCATTATCCACTCCGGTTTCGCCTTCAATGCACTCGCGCATTCGCGCAACGTCTCCACCTCCACCTCTATCTCAAGTTTCGGGAATCGCTTGCGGGCCGCCACGACGGCCTTATCAAGCTCGTCGGGATTGCCGCCACGCCAAAGGCGACGATGGTTATCCTTCATCAGGATGCGGTCGTACATCCCCATGCGGTGGTTCGTCCCGCCGCCGCACGTCACGGCGTACTTCTCGAATACGCGCAGACCCGGCGTGGTCTTGCGCGTGTCAAGTATCAGCGTACCGTAATCCTTCACGGCATCGACAAAAGACTTTGCGAGGGTAGCGGTCGCGCACATGCGCTGCATGAAATTGAGGGCCGTACGCTCCGCCGCAAGGATCGAACGCGCCTTGCCGCGAAAGACGAGAATCGGCTCGCCAGGCTTGACCTCAGAGCCATCCACCTTCAGTATCTTCACTGAAATGCGCGGATCGACCATCTTCAGGACGGCTCTGGCGACGGTCGCGCCGGCGACCACGCAGCCGCGTCCCTTGGCATATATCTCCCCCTCCGCAACGGCCTTGGGATCGACAAGCGCCTCTGACGTCGCGTCGCACCAATCAGCACTGATCTTATCTACGCTCGACAGATCCTCGTCGAGCGCAAGCCTCACGGCCGCGCGGGCGCGCGGCGATTTCATCACATCCCGGTTCATAGACGGCATCAGATAGTTACGAGACAGATGCCACCGACCAATCGGAGAACATGAGCCAAGCCGCGAAACCTATGGATGCAAGCGCGACAAGCGCCGCTATCAGGGCCACAAGCGTAGAAGTCTTGCCTACGCCTAGAGCAGTCTTCTTCTTTGAAGAATCATCCGCATCAAGCTGGAAGCGTGCCGCTATGACCGCACCGCCGGATGCCGTCGCCTGGGTTTCCTCTTTGGCCGTTTCTGGTTTTTTCAGTTTCATGCGCGAAAGTGTATCACATCCCGAAATATTCAGCAAGAACCATTTTACCTAAATATGAGTGGGGTAGTTGATAGTTGGTAGTGCGGTAGTTGGTAGTGGGTAGATTTTAGGGATTAGGCATTCGGCAATTCCTGTAGCGACATATCCCCTAAAACCTGAAACCTACCAACTATCAACTATCCATCTACCAACTAAATCGCAAATTCCCCAAATCTACCGAGCGGTGATGGTCTTGAACTTCACCCAAACGAAGTCGAGCGGATCGTGGACGGAAACCGTCAAGCGAGAGCCATCGGCGTTCGCCTCTCCCCTACCGCCGATGACTTCCGCACCGGATGCCTTGGCCGACCCGAAGATCGGCCTGAGGTCGAGCGTATACGATTCCTCTTTGCTCAGTTCGCGGAACAGCAACGCATACCCGCCCGTTCCATCCGCCGCCTCAGATACGAATCCGGTCCAGGACACTCCATCGGGACGTGCACCAACCGGGTGTATCACACCGCCATGCCAACGCGCGCGCTCGGCCTTCCACGTCCTCACAAGTGGCGCAATCGCCGCCATCGACTTCTCGGAAACGTCAGATAGCTCCATCCATGCCAGGGGTGAAGCCGCCATTACGGTCGCAAAGAGTGTGTCCGGGCGGTAGTTCCCGTGTCCAAGCGGACTCCACTCGTAGTTCGCGTGGTTCGTATCCGGGTTGTTGAACTCGAAGCGCAAGCGCACAGGGTCGATGACGTGCGAGAGGTCCCACAGGTTCTTGAGCGTATGGTGCGGCCAGTAGATGGGACGGCGCGTATAGCGGTTTTCGACGAAGAGCGGTCCGATGTCGAGAAGGCCAAAGAATCCGGGCCTCACCTCCGCCGTGCAGTCGAGGTCGAACACCATGTCGCCATTCGAGTCGGCAAGCATCTTGTCGAACATCTGCCGGTTCCGCGAAAGCGCCAGCGGAGAGAAAAGCTTCATCGAGTCCATCTTGAAGAAGTCGATGCCAAGGCGGCGATGGTAGTCAAGGAGACAATCCGCGTCGCGCTCCCAGTTCGCCGCGTCGTCGCTCGAATCCGGCCCGAACCAGAGGCCGAAACGCATCCCCCTCTCCTTCGCCTTCTTCACGAGGAAGTCAAGCCCATCCGGGAACCGTTCAAGATCCTCCTTCCAGAAATCGGGATCTGCCGCCCAATAACCGTTCCACACCTTCTTCTGCCCGTCAGCAACCTTCTTGTTTGAGTTCATTGTACGGCCCCGCTGCCAGCCGTCATCGATCTGTATCACATCTACGCCCATCCGCGCACCGGCCTCGATCTCCTTCAGGAGAAAGTCCTGGCAGATGCGGCTGTCACGGTTGCCCGCGCCCCACGTGTTGGAAAGGAGAAGTCCGTCGCGGCCTGGACGGTATGGGCGTATCGACCGCTGGAATGCGACGAGGGCACGGCGGCATCCCGCCGCACCGCCAGTGTAGGCGAGCTCCGCCAGAGGATAGCCATTGGCGAGCAGGGCGACACCTTTGCTCGCGCCACTTACGATGAAGTCGTCCACCGGGTGCGGACGGCTCACCGGCATCGGTGCGATCCGCACGAAGACGAGCCCATCGCCGCAAAGCACATCCTGCATATCGAGGCAGGTCGTGGCAAGCGAATAGGTCCAGTCATAGTTCATGAGAAGGCGTTCGTCCGTAAGGATGAGCTGATCGTGGATATCGGACTGATCTCGCAAAATGAGGCTCGTCGCCCTAATGTGCCTTTTCTTGATGTCGATCACGTCGCTCGCGTCCATCTCCGCACGGAGGCGACGATTATCTTCCTTGAGCGTCTGCCAATTGCGCGTATCGTCATGGACTGGGGCAAACGACGTCACGCCAGGACGTGTCGCGATAACACCCGGCATGGATGGATAGAGGTCGAGCCGCGTGACCGCTCCGCCAGCAGTCACCGTGACACGGACGCCATCCACACCCGCTGGACCCCACTTGGCCGAACGGGCATCTACCGACAGCATGTCGCATCCATCGCTTGCGCCGGCTCGGCCAAGCCAGTCGGCTCCATTCGCCGCCCTAAACGCGACAGTCCGCAATACGCCATTCAATGACACATAGCTCCGCGAAAAATGTGCGTTGCCGACCTCAAGCGTCCGTTCCGTCCAAACGACGCGACACCCATTGGCGGCGAACTCCCCGCCTGTGGCCGAAAGCGCACACGACGTAACCGCCCACAACAGCATACCGTTCTTCAGTTTCATAACGTCTTACATTATATCACATTATGCATACCATAGCGGGTTGTAGTGAAGATACGATGCGCAAGTAACGCTAACTTAACGCAAGGAATCTGGAACACCAACCATCATCATGCGAAACAGCGAACATGGCCAGTAAAGTCAACGGCATACAAGCGATCATCCGCAACGGCCACCGATGAGATGTATGGAACGCCGGTCACGATGCGGCTTCTCCGCTCGCCCGTCTTCGGATCCCATGAGTAAAGTGCGCCGTCCTGAGCGGTCGCCCAGATTTGTCCACGCCACAGCACAGGAATCGAACACAAGGAACGTATGGGCGAATACCGATACGCCGGCAGCGAATATAGAGCCGGTTCAACAGGTGCCTTCCAGACTACCTCAAGCGAGCTTTCGTCAAGGCAGATCAGCCCCTCGCTCTCACTTCCAAAGTAGATTCTCCCGTCAAAAAACAGCGGTGAGGTAAAGCACGACACCCCAAACGGCAAAATCTTTTGACGAACAATTTCTCCTGTCCTCGGATCTGTTTCGAAATAGTGATTGTGCCCGATCAAGATCAGGCGTCTGTTTCGATAGCATGGATATCCCAGACAATACAACCAAGGGATGCCCATACGATGGCGTTCCTGCGTGGTCGGAGCACTACCCGGACGGTGACTCCACAGTGTCTTGCCCGTGTTCGCGTCATAGCCAAATGTTCCCGCCCAATGGGCGCGACCGACAATAACGTCACCACAGACCGTTGCCCGCGTGGAAGAACCGATGAAAAGGCTCTGCTTTGCATCCGTGCGCCATACTACGTGCGCGGTCTTCGGGTCTATCGCAAAAAGCGACTTACAGGCGTTGCCGACGAAAAGACGGCCAGACGCATCGTCAAACGTCATGAACGATGCCGAGAATCCAGAGGCTCCGCCCCATATGCGCGTTCCCGTATACCCCACCTCATCACGCGCATCAAAACGCCAGATCAAGCGTCCCGTCTTAGCCTCAAGCGCGTAGACCTGCCAAAACGTATCGTTCACATACACGCGGTCTCCTCGGCATATCGCAGCCGAAACTACATCCCCGCGTGTCTTGAAAAACCAACGTTGCACCCCAGTCAAGGCATCAAAGGCATAAAGGCCCGGCACACCGGCACCAGAATAGTCGACCGTCCCGACATAGACGTTCCCTGCGCCAACCTCCGGAATCGAGTAGTAGACATGGCCATGGCCGACTTTTGCCAGCCACCCTCGTTCCGGCACAATGCCCGTCGGTCGCCATGATTTCTCCAGATCAAAGATGTTCTCTGCGCGGATGAGCGTTCCGTCATCGCCAGTGTGGATCAGCTGCAACGTCGCGTCATTCTTGTTCGGCGGCGCTGCGGAGACAATGGCCATCTTCCCGTCATCCGAACGATAGAAGTAATTTTGATGGATATGTCCGTGTACGATCGCCTTGAGGTTGACACTTCGTGTGACTTCAAATGGTTCGGAGCTTTCCGTAGTGACGACAGAGTGCGAAAAGAACTTCCGCAAGTCCCAAAGACGCGAATCAACGCCGCCATGCGTCAGGATCACAACCGGCTGCCCCTTGCGCACCGCAATGGACAAGTCGTTCCGCAACCAAGCTACGACATCTTCGATGTCGTAGCTTGGCTTTCCATCGCCCCACATCATTGGCGTTGCGACAAAGTGCGTTCCGCCAGCATCGAATGAATACCAGCATGGGCCAAACGTATCCTCAAAGATTGATTCGCCATGCGGACTCCCCTTGATGTCGTGATTGCCTACGACATAGAACACCGGGCATCCAACCGTTCGCCCGTTCATCAGTTCGGCATGCTTCGGCATTCTTTGTCCGTCAATGTCGCCAGTGTGCACAACAAAGGCTGCTCCAGATTTCGCAACCACGTCACGGGCGTGTGCGATCCATTTCTCCTCTATCGGAAGCAGTCGCAAGCTGATCTCACTGTCTCCGATGTGCAGGAACGAGAACGCCCCGGGACGTGATGCCGCCCATGGCTCCAAGTTGAAGTCGTAGCGCACACCTGAACCGGCATACCTAATGTAATGGCGTGGGACTTTCCAGCCACTCGGCACCGTGACGGAAACGAATCTAGCCTTCTTGTTCAAAGGAAGCGTCCACATTCCGTTAGGCTGCGTCTCTGCGCAATTGAGCCCGTCACTCACGACAACGCCACCAAGCGGATGCCCTGCCGCCAACACACATCCGCAAACACGCTCTTCGGCAAAAGCCTCTCCAATCATGACGAGCGTACTGCCCGCAGCCGCATGCCTTATGAACGAACGCCTATCTATGCTCATTTTCGCAACCTTTCCTTTTCGC
>CAVJWR010000007.1:0-51534 GCA_963653155.1 Limosilactobacillus gorillae | reverse complement strand
CCCCGTCGTGGATCGCCTTGTGAAGATGGGCCTTGCCGAAGAGTCGGAGGGTGCGCTTGTCGTAAGGTTTGAGGATGAGGGGTTGCCGCTTGCGATAGTGAGGAAGTCCGATGGAGGCTTCAACTACACCACATCGGACATCGCGTGCGTCGAGAGCCGCATTGCCGAGTATGATCCCGCCGAGATAATATATGTGACGGACGACCGCCAGATCCTGCACTTCAAGCAGTTCTTCATCATATGCGCGAAGATGGGGATGAAGGCCAAGCTCGTCCATGTGCCGTTCGGGCTGATGTCCTATCAAGGCAAGGCGATCTCAACTCGCGAAGGCAACCTCATAAAACTCGATGATCTCCTTGCGGAAGCAACCCGCAGGGCCTATGAGATCGTCAAGGATCGCGGCGGAGACGAAAGGCTTGCGGAGCAAATCGGGTTCGGGGCGGTAAAGTATGCGGACCTAAGCCATGATCCCGGCACGGCCATCGACTTCAACTGGGACAAGGCCCTTGCGCTTGAGGGCAATTCCGGCCCATATCTCCAGTATGCCCATGCCCGCGTCTGCTCGCTCATGGAGAAGGCGGGAAATCCCGATGTCGCGGGCTTTTCGTTCAATGTCTCCACACAGTCCGAAAAGCTCCTTGCGCTGCAGCTCCTGAAGTTCGGGGACACGGTAAGGAAGGCGGCCGAAAACTACAAGCCATCGCTGCTTGCCGACTATCTCTTCCAGACGGCGCAGATATATTCGTCGTTCTACCAGCAGAACCCGATCCTCAAGAGCGAACCGGATGTCCGCGATGCGAGGCTTAAGCTCTGCGCCCTATTTGGCAAGATTCTCGCGAAGGGTTTGGACCTTCTCGGAATAGCCGCCCCCAATAGGATTTGACCATCGGCGCCGCCAATGCTTTCGGCGGCAGTTGACTGTACGGATTTAAGGAAAGGTGATGACAAGATGAAAAAACAAATGATCTGCTTGCTGGCGGCATCTCTTGCCAGCGTTATGACGTTGACCGCCCAGACAGTCAGCGTAAAGAGTCCTGATGGCCTGAACGAAATCAGGCTGATCACCGAGCCGACGCTTTCGTATTCGGTTCTCAGGGCTGGCGTCGAGCGCGTTGCGCCAACGCCAATATCCATGGAGATCGAAGGGAAGGGTGTTTTGGGCGGAAGCTCCGCAAAGGTAGCCGCATCGGATACCATAAGCGTGAAGGGTAAGGTGGCGTCTCCGCTCTACAAGAAGTCGGAGGTTGACGAATGCGCGAACAAGACGACCGTTGCGTTTGATGGCGGCTGGAAGATCGTAATGGTGGCCAGGAACGACGGTGTGGCCTACAGGTTTGAGACCGCGTTTCCGGGGAAGGTCAAGGTTCTGGGCGAGTCTGCCGGAATCAAGTTCTCCGAACCGCTTGCCAAGGTCTATGCCGGATATTGCCGTGACCGGGGCGACCCGCTCCAGTGCAGTTGGGAATCGGTGTACACCACTACAAATGCGGCAGGAGTCGCTTCCGCCGGCCAGACGGTGTACCTCCCTCTTGTTGTGAAGCACTCGGATGGAGTGGTGATGTGCGTCACGGAGAGCGATCTGCTTGATTACCCCGGATGGAATCTCCGTCGTGCGAAGGATGGCTCTTGCGCCCTTGAATCGCACATGGCAAGATATCCGTCAAAGGTCGAGCACAGTGACTGGAATGTTGTCGGTTCGGCTGAGAAGCCGCTACGTTACATCCGAGTCAAGGAACGCGAGAATTACCTTGCCGAGACGGTCGGCACGCGCACATATCCGTGGCGCGTATTCATGCTCGCCCCTACGGAATCGAAGCTCTGCGAGGCTGATATCGTGTATGCCCTTGCCACTCCGTGCAAGCTGTCCAAGACAGATTGGATCAAGCCCGGCAAGGTCGCATGGGAATGGTGGAACGACTGGAATGTATCCGGTGTGCCGTTCAGGGCCGGATGCAACACGGCAACATACGAGTATTACATAGATTTCGCCGCCGAGTTCGGTGTGGAATACGTGATAATGGACGAGGGCTGGTCGAAAAAGCTGAATGTGATGGAGCTGAACCCGGAAACCGATGTGCCGCATCTTGTGAAATACGCCAATGCCCGGGGAGTCGGCATCATCCTGTGGTGCGCTTGGCCTCAGCTTGTCGGGCGGCAGAATGAGGTGTTCGGCAAATATGCGAAGATGGGCGTGAAGGGGTTCAAGATCGACTTCATGGATCGTGACGATCAGGTACTTGAGAACTACCTTGAGGATACCGCCAGAATCGCCGCCGAGTGGAAACTCGTGATTGACTATCACGGAATGCACAAGCCGACCGGACTGAGCCGCACTTATCCGAACGTACTGAACTATGAGGGCATCCATGGGCTTGAGTGCACAAAGTGGGATACCAAGGCCATTGACTTCCCTCGCAACGACGTTCTTTCGTTCTTTGGCAGAATGAGCGCCGGACCGATGGACTATACGCCGGGCGCGATGATCAACATGACGAAGGAACAGTATCGCCCAAGCGTGGCGCAGCCCGGTAGCCAGGGTACGCGCGTGCATCAGATGGCGTTGATGACGGCCTACGAGGCCCCGCTTCAGATGCTCTGCGATTCGCCGACGCAGTACCTTCGTAACCGCGAATGTTTCTCGTTCATGGCCAACGTGCCTGTCGTGTGGGATGAGACGATCGGCCTTGGCGGCGAAATGGAAGAGTATGCGGTTGTGGCAAGGCGCAAGGGCGACGAATGGTATGTGTCGGCGATAAACTCGTGGACGCCACGCAAGATTGAGATATCGTTCCCGTTCCTCGGTGAGGGCAAGTGGAAGGCTGAGATATTCGCGGATGGCATCAATGCGGATCGCGACGCGACTGACTACACAAAGACCACAAGCACGGTCACGGCAACTACCAAGATCACGGCAGATCTCGCGCCGGGCGGCGGATGGACGGCCCGCATTGTGCGCAAGGGCTGGCTGTGGTAGACCTGTCGGTCATATTGCCTACGTTCAATCTTGCGGACACGATCCGCAAGAATCTGGACAAGGTTGAGTCGGTGCTTAAGGGCACCGGCGTCTCATATGAGATGGTTCCCGTCGATGATGGATCGTCAGACGGGACACCTGCGATCATACGGGACTGGGCCTTGTCCGGATCGCAGCGCAATCCCGTGCTGTTGGAGCGCAACGGCGGCAAGGGCAATGCACTGAAGGCGGGTTTTCGCGCAAGTTCAGGGCGGTTGGTGCTTCTGCTCGATGGGGATCTTGACATACTCCCCGACTGTCTGCCAGGTTTTCTCGACATAATGGAGCGGGAGCACGCCGACATCGTCATCGGCTCCAAGAGACATCCAGCGTCCCAGGTCGCATATCCGTGGCACAGGCGCATCGCGAGCGCCGTATACTTTGGGCTTGTGAAGCTTTTCATTGGCATGCCGATCACCGACACGCAAACCGGCATGAAGCTTTTCAGGCGGGAGGTTCTTGGCGATGCTCTTGACAGGATGCTGGTGAAGACGTATGCGTTCGACCTTGAGCTGCTTTCCATAGCGTACGGACGAGGCGCAAAGATCGCGGAAGCGCCGGTCGTAATCAGGTTCGGCGAAAAATTCGGAGCCCTTTCGGCGAAGACCGTGCGCCAAATGTCCATGGATTCGCTTGCCGTATTCTACAGGCTTCGCATATTGAACTATTATGCCAATGTCGAGGTGCCGCCGCCGCTTGAGCGCGATTTGCCCATAAGCGTAGTGATAGCCTGTCCGCACGGATCATGGATGCTTGACGAGTGCCTTGATGCCCTTGATAGGCAAACCTACCGCAGTTTCGAGGTCATTGTCCTCCCTGACGAAGATTTTAGGCTGACAAAAGACTACGGATTTAGGCTCAAGGTGATCCCCACCGGCAAGGTGCGTCCTGCCGAGAAGCGCAATGTCGGCATCGACGCATCGGAAGGCGAGGTCGTGGCATTCATTGATGATGATGCCTATCCTGACGAACGGTGGCTTGAGAATGCCGTGAAGTATTTTGGAGAGCCGACGATATGTGCGCTTGGTGGCCCTGGCGTGACTCCGCCGGGAGACGGCTTTTGGGCGAAATGCGGCGGCAGGGTTTACGAGAACATCTTTGTGTCGGGCAACTATCGCTACAGATACCTTGGCGGCAGGGTGCGAAAGGACATCGAGGATTATCCGAGTTGCAACCTTTTCGTCCGCAGGGATGTCCTCAGGCAAATCGGAGGCTATCGCACGGACTTCTGGCCTGGCGAGGATACACTCCTTTGCGAGGACATCGTAAAGAAGTCGAAAAGACGCATAGTGTATGATCCGTGGACGCTCGTCTACCACCATCGGAGGCCGCTGTTCGCCGCTCACTTGCGTCAGCTTGGGAGATATGGTTTCCATCGCGGATATTTCGTAAAGAGATTCCCTGCGACAAGTTTCAGGTTGTCATACTTTGTGCCGAGCGTCTTTGTGTGCTACCTTCTGTCGCTTGCCGCCTTCTTCCTCTTGCGGAATGTGATGGGAGGAGGGGCATTGGGGCCGATGGCGGCAGTTGTGGCCGCTCCATTCATGTTCTACATCCTGTTCACGGTGATCTCCACGTTTTCGCTGAATCCGTTCAAGTGGATCGTTACGGAAATGGGAGTGTTCCTGTCGCACGTGTGGTACGGGGTGCAATTCATGCGCGGGCTTTTCGCATCCCACGCCCCATGCGAATTCATCGGCAAAGACCATGCGTGACACGCTTGCGCATCTTGCCGTAGTTTGATATAATTTGCGCCAATTTTCAGGAGGGGTGTCCGAGTGGTCGATGGTGCAACCTTGGAAAGGTTGTGTGGGCGCAAGTCCACCGGGGGTTCGAATCCCCCCCCCTCCGCCACTTGAATTTTTCCCACAAAAATAGCCGCAACAAACGTTGCGGCCTTTTGTTGAATCCCAAAGAGATTATAGCTTTAGGGCTTCTTGTACGTGATCGAAACCGTTGCGGCCTTTACGTTTTTTGACAGCGTAATGGCGTAGCGATTTGGCGAGATTCTATTTTCGTTTTCGATTCGTTCAGATGACATCTCAAACGGGATGCCGCCCGTCTGAATCTCTACGGCGATTTTCTGCTTGGCCGCATCCTTCCCGACCGCCAGGATGTAGTTGCCGTCTGCCGCCTTTTCTATCGTCCCGCATGTGATGATCGCCACGGAAAACGATCCTTCGTCATCGAATGCGACCGCATCAGAGACCGTCACGGACTTCGCCAGTCGGTCATACGTAAACGTACGCACAAGCGAGTTTGCCTTTGACTTTTCCCGGTTGTACGCGCCAGCCAACTCCATGGAGATGACATCTTTTCCGTCAGAGAAATCCGTCTTGAGTACCTTTGCGGCAAATTTCCTGCCGTAGGACTGAAGAGCGCCATTCAACACTGGCAATGGGTGCCCGTAAGAGTTGATAATCGGAATCTCGTAGCGCTGGTCGCTGAACGTCTTTGCGTTGTACTCGGTGCCGCCGGCATCGCCCGTGACCCACGTCTCGCCCATGAACAGCGTATACGAGCCTACGTCGTTGTGGTTGTGGAACTCCTTGTTGTGACCTCCCTTTAGCGCCATGCGGAACGGCATGTCGCTCGTGCCGTTCCTTAATACCCACATCTGCGCATCGGGGAATTCGGAGCGGATCGGGTATGTGGTGGCTACCGGAGCGGGTGTGCTGTTCCACTGCCCAAAGTCCATAAGGAATGCGTATTCGATCCCGCCTTCCAGGGGCTCGTGATTCAGTGCATTCTGCGTGACGGGAAGGTCTGGCCATATGAGGTGTCCGAGCTTCAGGATACGGCTGTCCAATGCGCCGTTTCCATCGGCGAACGCCGGACCAGTCTCGCCGAAGAGAAGGGCGCCTGTGCCGAATTCCATCACCTTGCGGGCCTTGGGCGTTCCGCAGAGGTTGACCTTGCCTCCGGTCGCATCGCGCACGGCGAGCGTAAGGGTGAGGAAGTTGCCCCATCCGTAGCACCAGTATCCCACTCCTTCGGAGCAATATCCGTCTTCGGTGAACCCCGTCATGAATGTCTTGGTGGAACGCTCGGCAGCCTCTATGAACACGGCCCTATCCTCCCGGCTTTCCAGCACGGCAAGCGCAGCGCGCGTGACTCCGGAGTGGCACACCGCCGTCCAGTTCGCCGGACCCTGTATCCACCACATCGGGCGGCAGTCGCTTCCTGACTTGGCTTTTGTGAACCGTTCGCGCAACGGAGCGAATATCCGGCGCTCAAGTTCCGAGAGCGTCAGTTTTTCGACATCCTCCGGCAGACGTCCCTGAAGGACGTAGGCAGTGAACGCACAGGTGAATGCGCGTGACTGCGCACCGAGATCCACGTTCTGCACCTCTCCGCGGAATGCCTTCAGCTCTCGGTCATGCGCCGGTAGGCACCACGTCCGCTCCGAGCAGATGGTGCGCAGATAGTCTGAAATCTTAGAAATGAACTGCCCCTTGTTTTCGAGGCATTCGGCCAGCACAAGGTGGTTAAGTGTGGCTAAACGCTTGAAAAACGGCTTCTGGTAGTGTGTGCGGTTTCCGTTGCCTGGTGTGCTGAATTCGAGATACAGTGCATCAGTGCATTCCGCGATAGGCTCTTTCGCTTCGCGTACGGCCTTCCGTATCAGATAGCGTCCTGCGCCTGTATTTGCCAGACGATCCCATGTCGTCCGATCCGATATGTGCGCACCCGGTATTCCGGGCTTCTCCGGGAGCATCTTTGCGATTTCCGCCACGCGGGCGTGGTTGATCTCCTGGAAGCCGCATGCCCTCCATGACATGCCTACCGCCGTGAACAGCGCCAGCGTGATTCCGATATGTCTTTTTGCGTTCATGTAAACGTTCCCTTCATGTAAGATTTTGAGGTGGGTTGTTCACCGTCAGTCTTTCGAGACGGAATTTTTGAAGCGGATAAGGGCTTCAAGGAAATAGTAGTCGCCGTAGTCGAGCGGCGTGTCGATTTCGGAACCGCTCGGTTTGCTGCCAACGCCATGCTTGAGGAGGAAGTGTCCGATCTCGTCGCCTTCCGAGAAATATGCGGGCGATGCGAGCGAGAGCATCTGCTTTACGGCGAACGCGCGATAGGCCGCGCCTTTTTCGCCGCCAACGAAATCCGCAAGCTCAAGAAGGCCTGATGCCATGATGGAACCGGCCGAGCTGTCGCGCTCCTCGTCTGGTGCGCCGAAGTCCCAGTACGGGATGCCGTCTTCAGGCATGTTGGGATGGTTCATCGCGTAATCCGTCACCTTCTGCGCGAACGCAAGGTACGCGGGATCCTTCGTCTCGCGGTACATCATCGTGTAGCCGTATATGGCCCAGCTCTGGCCTCTGCTCCATGCGGTGCGGCAAGAAAGGCCCTGTCCGCGCCGGATCTCCTGCACCGAGCCGACGAAGCCCGGACGCTGGTCGTAGTTCATGACGTGGTACGTTCCGCCGTCATCGCGGAAGTGGTTCGCCATCGTCTTTGTCGCGTGGCTGCGCGCGATCTTGTCGAAGCGCGGATCTCCTGACTTCTTCGAGGCAAACTCAAGAAGCTCAAGGTTCATCAGGTTGTCGGGTATGACGAGGAAGTTCTTCTTTTCGCCTATGCGTCCCCAACTGCGGATGAGGCCCAGTGACGGCTCGTAGCGGCGGGTGAGCGTGTCGGCGGTCTTGCACAGGATGGCATCGTACTTGTCGGTCTTCAGAATCCTACGCGCATTGCCGAATGAGCAGTAGGTGATGAATCCGATGTCGTGGTTGGTGTCGGCGGTCTGGTTCGGGGCCAGACGCTCCGTCCAGAATATGGCGCGGTCACGGAGGGCCGTGTCGCCAGTCGCCTCGTAGAGATACCAGAGAGTCCCCGGAAAATGCCCGGAAGTCCACCAGTAGATGGATCGCATGTCCAGCTTGCCGGTCGCCCGCTTGAAACCGTGCGGGAACTGAAGCCGCGAGGCCTCCCTGCCTTCGTGCAGGTCTTTCTCGCTCACGGCCAATGGTGTTGCCGCCGCGTCGAGCGCATGGTAGTGCGCGGCGGATTTCGCGAAGATATCGGGGAGCTTTGCCTTGAGTTCCGTTTCATGTGGCGTCAGAATGGCCGCCACCATCAATGTCAATGTAAGTGTCATTTCAGTCCAATCCTTTCATTGACTGAAATTATACACTAAAATGGGGACAAAATGCGTCCGTCTCGAAAATTTGCGTCCGCAAGGCTTCCAGTTGCGGTGCCATTTGCTCCGGGGATGTTCGGAGATGCCAGCGGCCCTCACTTTTTGCAAAAAGTGAGGGCCGCTGGCCAGACGCATCATTAGGTGCGACATTGGCGTTTTGCAGTGTCGCGACGCGGAGTTTGTGCGACGCGTCGCGATCGGGTTAGTTGATTACATGGAATCGTTGTCGCGATGGCCGCAGCCACGGCGGCACCAGCAGAAGATTGCCAGTGCGACAATGACGATTACTCCAAGGCTGATCCAGCAAGTCATGTTCATGATTGACCTCCTGTTCGTTTCTGGGTTAGTGAAGTTTGCCGCCGACAGAGCCGGAAGCACCGTGGTTGCCGACGTTGGCTGCGCCGCCAACATAGGCACCGTCCGTGCCGACGCCGACGCTCATGGACGTGTTCACGCCGCTCGTCTTCGGCGGACAGCCGTCGTCTTTGCGGCAACAGGACTTGTCGCAGAACATGCAGCAGCCCGCGAGGACTATGGCGAGTGTTCCGACCGTCAGAGCGATCGTGATTGATTGCTTGATGACTCCTTTCATGGTGCACCTCCGTTTTTTTTTTGTTTCGTGTTTTTTTTTGTGTTGCGGAAAGACCCGTTCCTTCCGATGGCGCATATGATATGAAATCTTGCAATCATATTCTGTTGTAATGACAACATTCTGGAAGATTAGTTGGTAGATGGTAGTTGGTAGATGGTAGTTGGTAGTGGGTAGAGGGTAGATGGTAGTGGGTAGAGGGTAGATGGTAGTGGGTAGAGGGTAGATGGTAGTGGGTAGAGGGTAGATGGTAGTGGGTAGAGGGTAGATGGTAGTGGGTAGAGGGTAGATGGTAGTGGGTAGAGGGTAGATGGTAGTTGGTAGTGGGTAGTGGGTAGTTGGTAGTGGGTAGTTGGTAGTGGGTAGAGGGTAGTGGGTAGTTGGTAGTGGGTAGTTGGTAGAGGGTAGAGGGTAGTGGGTAGTTGGTAGAGGGTAGTTGGTAGTGGGTAGAGGGTAGTGGGTAGTTGGTAGTGGGTAGTGGGTAGTGGGTAGAGGGTAGTGGGTAGTTGGTAGAGGGTAGTTGGTAGAGGGTAGTGGGTAGTATTCAATTTGCAATCTCTACACTTCTCCCCGGTAAAACATGCCACCTGCCAACTAACAACTACCATCTACTGTGGTATAATTACCGCCAATGAAAAGGAATGGAATCGTCGGCATAATTTATCTTGCGATAGGGCTTGCGGCCTCTGCCCCTGGAAGCGTTTGGGCCGATTCTGAACCCATGCCCGAGACAGACGGTGAGATATGGAACCGTGGCGTAGACCTGTATCGCGCTGGCGACATGACCAACGCCATTGCGGTCTTGAAGCCCCTCATGCTCTCAAAGACGCATGGGGTGAGAGCGTCGGAGCTTGTCGGTGCGATAGAGTTCGCGCGTGGGCAGAAGAATTTAGGTGAAAGCCCGGAAGAGGCCCTTCGGTCCATCGAGAGCTCGGCCACGGATCTTCAGGCGGCGCTTCGCTCCAATCCGGACGATGCCCGGATGAACCGCAATTTCACAAGGGCTGCGGATCGTTTGCCTGAGTTGCGCGAACAGGCGCACATCGAGAAGGCATTGAAGGAGTTCGGGCAGCAGGATCCATCGAGTCTGCTTGGTTCGGGTGTGCGCGAGGCCCGTTCGATCATGGTTGAGTTCCCTGTCGCGCTGACCAATGACGCACGATCCGCAGTGTCCAGATGCGAAGCGATGGCACGGCGCGTCGAGCGGTTGAGCGACATGTGGATTGCGCTCAAAAAGGGCGTGGCGCAGTCGGTCACCAACGAACAGCAGGCCATGCCCATAACGGCGCAGGTTGACGAAGCCCGTGCGGCCACAGACTCAGCCGCGAAGTCGCTTGCGGATCTCGATCCTTCGGCGCAGTCGAGCCTTGCCAAGGCGGAGTCGTCACTGACGCGATTCTGGAAACTCGCCATCTTGCCGCCGGAGGCATGCGACGAGGCGATCCTATCCCAGACCAATTCACTGGTTAGGGCAGACACGATAAACGGTAGGGACTGGCAGATGGAGTCTCTCGACTACATGCATGCGTTTCGCGCCAAGTTCGAGCAATGGGTCCAGATGTACGGGCAAAAGGCGCAGTCCGACACGAACATGCCGCCGTTCACGGCCGAGGCGCAGGCGGAGATAAAGAAGCTCGTAGACGAATCCATCAAACTGCAGGAGGAACTTGCCGTTGACGATGAACGGCTGTCAAAGGGCAAGCCGGATCGTCGTGGGGGTGGCCAGGCCGCAGATCATGCGGCAAAGGAATTCCGTGTGCTTGAGAAGCTGAATAGGATACGGGAACTGTTGCCGAAGGACAAGAATGGCGGCGGGCAGAACCAACAGCAGGGTGGGGCCCAGAATCAGAACCAAGGCAATGATCAGCAGAATCAGGACAAAGATGACGGCAAAGACAAGGATCGGCAGGATAAGGGCCAGGATCAGCAAGACAAGGGCGACCAGCCACAGAATGACGAGCAGAATCAGGGTCAGGACAAGAATGACGAAAATGGGCAAGAGACCCCTCGTGATGGGCAGGACGAACAGCCTTCCGAGGCGGACGGCAAGGATGACCGACAGGTGGAGGACGTGCTGCGCAAGGCGCAGGAGCGCAATGATCAGCATGAGGCGGACAAGAAGGCCCGCATGAGAAACATGCCGCTCCCGTCAAACGACCGCGATTGGTGATGGTGCAAGATGCTTAAGTCTAAGTTGGTTTTCGCGGCAATCCTCATTGCTTCGCTCTGTCAGGCTTCTGACATCGCGGTTGTGGCGCCGAAGTCAGGATTTGGCCTTAGCCTTGGGCGGCACATTGTGCGTTGGCTCGGGCAACACGACATCCAGGTGGATCTTGTCGACGAGAATGCCGCTGGCGTGGGATTGTCCGGGAAACGCCTGGCATATCTGATAATGCCGAAGGATGCCCATTATGCGGCTTTGTCCGCATTTGCGCGTAGTGGCGGGAGGATGTTTGCGTTCTATTCCGATTCCGCAAAGGTTGCTTCGCTGTTTGGTGTGAAACTGGGCGCGTACAGGAAATCCGACGGCTCAGGGGCTTTCTCGAAGATATCGTTCGGGAAAACTGCTCCACCCGGCGCTCCGGCGGAGATCATACAGAGTTCGGCGAACATCTTTTGCGCGTACGCCGTACCGGGGAAGTCCCGCGTGATTGCGACGTGGCTCGACAGGAACGGGCGTTCAACGGGTCAGGCGGCCGTCATCGCCTCGAATGCCGGTTGGTGGATGACGCATGTTCTGCTTGCCGATGGCGACGAGAAGGCGAAGTCGCAATTCCTTGCGTCTGTCGCCGGCATGAGCGTTCCCGGCACCTGGAGCCACAAGACCTTCCTGGCGAAACGCAAGGCCGAACAGGAGGCTGATCGCCGCTATGCACTTGCGCAGAGCCCGCGAACCGGCGAGGTCCGTGCAGTGTGGGAGCATTCGGGGCAGGGCCTTTATCCGGGAGATTGGCCGAGGACTTTCCGTGAACTCCAGAGATATGGCATCACGGATATTTTCGTCAATGTGGCAGGGGCATCATTCGCGCATTATCCGTCCAAGGTCCTGCCCCAGAGCCAGGTGTGTGCGCAACAGGGCGATCAGCTTGCCGCATGTCTGCGGGCTTCCGCTGGTACGGGCATTCGGGTGCACGCATGGATAATGTGCTTCAATGGGACGAGGGGAACATCCTCTCGACTTGAGACATTCGCGAAACGCGGTTGGCGGCTGAAGGACAAGAAGGGACGGCTTACGGAATACCTTGATCCGTCCAACGCGAGTCTCAGAGAGTATCTGCTTTCCGCGATAGATGAAGTCACGAGCCGTTATGCCGTGCAGGGTGTGCATCTCGATTTCGTCCGTTGGTATGAGGGCTCGAAGTTGCCACCTGATGCGGCGAGCCACGTCGGCAATTTCGTGGCGCAGGCGAGAGGTCGAGTGAAGAGGGCCCGGCCCTCTGCCATTTTCACGACGGCCGTGTTCGGGAAGTATCCAAGTTGCGTGGGCGCGGTGGGTCAGGACTGGGAGAGTTGGCTCGATGCGGGCATTGTGGACTGGATAGTGGCCATGAACTATCTTGAGGACAACGCCAAGTATGCGGCTTGCGTTCGGCAGCAGTGCCGCACCCCCGCCCATGCAAAACGGATAGTGTCTGGCATTGGCGTCACCGCAATCGAATCCCGGCTTGGCGTGCGGCAGGTGATAGATCAGGTGAAGATCGCCCGCCAGAACGGTGCCGCCGGCGTTGCGTTCTTCGATTTGGACTATACTCTTGTGAATGACATCTTGCCGTACTTGCGCATAGGCTTGTTTAGATAGACTGTGAGCATGGAGCGACTGCGATTAATGTGGAAAGGAACGGATGAGAGATTACGGAAAAACGGTTGAGGCATTGAGACGCCGTGGATACGACGCGACTTTCGCGGCGACTAGGGCAGATGCTTCCGCCATCGTCATGAAGGAGGCCGAGACGGCCAAGTCTGTCGGTTGGGGCGGATCCGAGAGCGTGAAGGCCTTGGGTGTGCGCGAGTCGCTTTTGGCCTCAGGCAAGGAGATTTGCGACCACCAGACCATTATGGATCTATTCCTTCTGTCGGCCAATGCGATGACGGAAGATGGCGTGATCGTAAATATTGACGGCACCGGCAATCGCGTTGCGGCATCCATCTATGGGCCGAAGCGCGTCGTGTATGTGATAGGCAGGAACAAGATTGTCGCCGGGGGTGTGCTGGAGGCCATTGGCCGCGCGAAGCGGTGTGCGTGTGGCCCGAACTGCCGTAGGCTCGGCAAGCGTACGCCATGCGCGGAAACGAACCTTTGCGCCGACTGCAACTCTCCTGACCGCATATGCAAAGTGACGGCCATATTCGACAGGTGTCCATCCCGTACGTCAACGCTCGTCATACTTGTGGATGCGGACTTGGGCTATTGACGTGAATGGCGGTTTGAACTTATGTGCCGCAATCACGAGAATTCTCTGTCAGAAAACTTGGGTATGTTGCCCTATGCTCTTCGTAAGGCAAATCTGCCGCAATAAAGAAAGGAAAATAAAATGAACAAGAAATATACTGTTGCAGTTGCTATAGCAACGATTCTGTGCACCGGAGTGTGCATGGCCCGTCCCGGTGGTCCGGGTGGTGGTCGGCCCGGTCCGGGAGGCGGTCGTCCGGGCCCAAGCATGCGCGGAGGTCCGGGAGGCGGTGGGCATCGTCCGCCACCAGCGCCGCGCCATCGTCATGACGATAGTTTCTGGGGACGGGGCGGACGCAACTTCTGGCCCGGTTTTGTGGGTGGCTTTGTGGGAGGCGCGGTCGCCAGCACAATCGTAGAGCCCGCGCCGGTCGTAGTGACTACGCCTACGGTCGTGACCACGCCAACCGTCGTCACGCAGCCAGTGGTCGTCCAGCAGCCTGTCGTTGTGGCACCCGTCACGCAAGTCCAGAACGTCTGGGTCGAAGGGCGCTATGTCGATCAGGTCCAGGCAAATGGTGCGGTGATTCGCGTATGGCAGCCCGGCCACTACGAGCAAAGGACGATCACGGTTCAATAACCGTATCCATGTGGGGCCAAGTGTTTCGTCGAATTGTGCTATAATGGGCGCAAAGGGAGATTCCAGAATGAACAGAAGAGAGTTTATCGCAAGTGCGGCACTTGTCGGCGCGGGAGTCGCCTCAGGTTGCGCCAATGCGGGCGGTGCGGTCCGCCAGTGCGGTTGCGGCCCTGCCCTGAAGCTGTGTCTTCAGTGGGGGACGATACCGGTTGCGGACGACATGAATGCGAAGCTTGACTATCTTGAATCGAACGGGTATTCCGCCGTTGAGATCCCCACCGGGAAAAATGGCGAATGGGTGCTCGAAAAGGGCGAAGCGTTCGGCAAGGCAATGGCGGGGCGCAAGCTTTCTTGCGCCACCGCTTGCGGGCCAAGCCGCTTTGACTATGCCGACAGCAGGCAGAACGATGCCGAGGTCGCCAAGTTCCTTCCATTGCTTGAAATACTTGGCGGACTGAAGTCCACTGGGCTTATAATCTGTCCGGCACGGGCGAAGCCAGAGGTGGGGCTCAAGGAACTGCGCGAAGATTTCGTCACGAACACCGGTCGCCGGCTTGCCGAGAAGGCGGCGAAATGCGGAACGGCGATAGTGCTTGAGCCGCTACAGCGCAAGGAGACGCCTTTCTTGCGCCAAGTGTCCGATGGCGCAAAGATGGCGCAGGAGATCGGCCCTGGGTGCAAGGTGATGGCAGACCTGTGGCACATGACGTGGGAGGAGGCGAATGACCGGGCGGCGATTATTGCCGCCGGCGACCTTCTCGCCCACGTCCACATAGCCTCGCGCAAGAACCGCAAGATACCGGGATCGGATGGCGCCGCAGATGACTACCGCCTTGCATTCCGTGGCCTTAAGGAGATCGGCTACAAAGGAGTAGTGTCGCTTGAGGCCGGATGGGTGCCGAAGGGGAAAGACGCGAAGGGCAGGCCGATATTGCCCGATCTCGCGGAGCGTCACCAGATTTTGACGAACATGTGCGAACTGCTGCGCAGGCAGTGGGCTGAATGCTAACAACAAGAAAGGAAAATGTACGGATGAACAGGAGAACGTTCCTCAAGTCGGGTTCGGTGTTTGCGGTGACAGGCATGGCTGGCTGCGCAAGCGTAGCTGGCTTGGCGGCAGGCAAGAAGGAGATAAGGGTGGCGGTTGTCGGCTGCGGCGGACGCGGCACCGGTGGCATGTGGAAACCTGCCAATGCCCAGGACTTCTACAAGTTTGGCGCACTCGGCAATATGCTGCAGGCGGCGGAAATCCTTCGCAAGGAGGGCATTGACGTCACCGTAAAACCGGTGGCGTTTGCGGACTATTTCCTGAAGAAGGCCGAATTCGCGGCAGAGAAGTTTGGCGTTGACAAGAAATTCGCGTTTGGCGGCGCCAATGGCTACAAGAAGGCCATTGAAATGCCCGACGTTGACGTTGTGATACTGACTACGCCGCTGAACTTCCGCCCCATCCACACCATGGCCGCCGTAAATGCCGGCAAGCACGTGTTCGCGGAGAAGGGCGTGGCCGTAGATGCGCCTGGCGTTCGCCTGATGATAGAGGCCTCGCGCATTGCCGCAGAGAAGAAGCTGTCGATCGTGTGCGGAACGCAAAGGCGGCACCAGCGCGGGTATCTCCTTCAGAAGAAGGCACTTGACGAGGGTGTGCTTAGTCCTATCCTTGGTGGAGAGGTGTACTGGAATAGCCGTGTGCCATGGGTGCGCGAGCGCACTCCGGAGATGTCCAACAAGGACTACCTCTGCAACAACTGGCTGAACTTCACGGAGCTTTCGGGCGACCATATCTGCGAACAGCATGTCCACAACATCGATGTCGCGAACTGGTTCATCGGACGTTTCCCAAAGACCGCCCTGGCGTTCGGAGGCCGCATGCGTCGCGTATCTGGGAACCAGTACGACTTCTTCTCCGCAGACCTTGACTACGGCGAGGGAGTGCACATACACTCCATGTGCCGCCAGATCAGCGACTGCAAGAATGACGTGCGGGAGTTCTTCCGTACGGCCAAGGAGACGATAGCCGGCGGACAGATCGCAAAGACGGTGGGCGGCAAGAAGATCGAGCTTGCCGGCGATTTCGCCGACGTGAATCCGTATGTGCAGGAGCATGTCGATCTCCTGAAGAGCATGCTTGGGGCTGGCCCATATCTCAATGAAGGCAAGGATTGCGCACTGTCCACCGCGTGTGGCGTGATGATCAGGCTTTCGGCATACACGGGCCAGATGGTCTCGATGGCGGATATCCTGCGCAATGCGGCATCTCCGTTCTACAGCCTCGAATGCAAGCCCACGCCGGTGGACTTCGAGAAGGATGGAGACGTTCCGATGCCGGAATACGGCGACGACAGGTTCCCATTGCCCGGCAAGCCCTGGGAAACCAAGAGGGCTTGATCTGCACGGAGCCAGATATGTCTGACAGAGTCGTACTCGCCGGCAACATAATAGTCGACAACGTAAAGACCATCACCGCCTGGCCGAAGAAGGGGATGCTCGTGCCGATCACATCGGTGCGCAGATCCCCTGGCGGCTCTGTGTCCAACAGCGGCATAGACCTCAAGAGGCTGGATCCGTCGATTGATGTCGCCGCTGTCGGCAAGGTTGGGGCTGACGATGCGGGCGACTTTGTCACTGGATTCCTGCGCGAGAACGGACTTGACGTCTCTGGCGTACAGAAAGTCGATGGCGTCCCTACGTCGTTTACGGACGTAATGACGGTAGCGTCGACTGGCGAGCGGACGTTCTTCAACATGCACGGGGCCGACTCCAAGCTCACGCCTGACGACATTGATCCGGCTACGCTTGGCTGTAGCCTGTTCCACCTTGGTTACCTGCTTCTGCTTGATGGCCTCGATGCGGAGGATGAAGAGTTTGGGACAAAGGCGGCCCGGCTTCTCGCAAAGGTGCGGGCGGCCGGGATAAAGACTTCCGTGGATATCGTCAGCGAACAGTCCGCACGCTTTGCCCGCGTGGTGAGGCCATCGCTGAGGCATTGCGACTATGTGGTGATAAACGAGGTGGAAGGGGCTAACGCCACTGGCCTTCCCGCCGGTTGCGAGGACGGCAAGGCTTCCGTCTCGTGCTTGCGCCGCATTTGCGAAGGCCTGTTCGGCCTTGGGGTGAAGGAGCAGGTCGTGGTGCATTCTCCGGAACTGAGCGTATCCCTCGACAAGTCCGGGAACTTTACGGCTGTGCCGTCGCTCGATCTTCCGAAGGGATGGATAAGGGGCTCTGTCGGGGCTGGGGACGCCTTCTGCGCCGGAATGCTCTATTCGTTCGTAAGAGGGATGTCTGCCGAAGAGGGGATGAGGCTTGCGTCGTGCGCGGCGGCGATGAACCTTTCCGTCGGGGATTCCGTGTCGGCTGCGCGATCCCTTTCCGACACCATGGAGCTTGACGCACGTTTTCCCCGCAAGCCTCTCTGCACTTGATTTGAAGGTCTGAATTTCGTACAATATGCGCCATGAAGCGAAAACTAAAATTCAAACGTATTTTGCTTAAACTCTCCGGCGAAGTGCTCGCCAATCGCGAGACCGGGGAATGCATCGACCCCAAGCGACTCGCGTTTATGGCCGAGCGCGTCAAAAAGATCCACAAGCTTGGCTGCGAAGTGGGGATCGTGCTTGGCGGCGGGAACATCTTCCGTGGGCTTTCCGGCTCGGCGAAGGGCGTCAACCGCGTGACCGGCGATTCGATGGGAATGCTCGCGACAATCATAAACGGCCTGGCGATGATGAACGCCCTTGAGTCCATAGGTGTCCCGACCCGGGTGATGACGGCCATCGAGATGCCGAAGTTGGCGGAGCCGTTCATACAGCGTAAGGCGATACGCCACTTCGAGAAGGGGCGCGTGTGCATATTTGCAGGAGGTACTGGCAATCCGTACTTCTCCACGGATTCGGCGGCTGCGCTGCGGGCCAGCGAAATCGGTGCGGATGCGCTATTGAAGGCCACCAAGGTGGATGGGATATACACGGCTGATCCGATGAAGGATCCCAAGGCGAAGAAGTATGGCTCCCTCAAATATGAGACGGCCATAGAGAAACGGCTCAAGGTCATGGATTCCGCCGCTTTCGCGCTTTGCATGGATAACGATATCCCGATAGTTGTGTTCGATTTCTTTGACGGCAATGCCCTTGAACGCGTTGTAAAGGGCGAGGCCGTTGGCACTCTCGTTACGGACAAGTAGTCAAGGAGCATTGATATGGATCTTGCTGGGCAGATGAACAAGGTTGCCGCGCAGTCTGAACTGGTGACTAAGATACGCGAAGAGGTTGGCAAGGTTATCGTTGGGCAGGAAAGGCTGATTGACCGTCTGGTGCTTGCGCTGATAACCGATGGTCACATTTTGCTTGAAGGTGTGCCTGGCCTTGCGAAGACCCTGAGCGTGAACACGTTGGCGAAGGTGCTTGGCCTTGATTTCAGGCGCATTTCCTTCACGCCGGACCTTCTGCCTGCCGATGTGGTCGGCACGCTCGTCTACTCGCCGAAGACGGGTGAGTTCACGCCGAAGAAGGGGCCGGTATTCACGAACCTCCTTCTCGCGGACGAAATCAACCGCGCCCCGGCGAAGGTGCAGAGCGCATTGCTTGAATCGATGCAGGAGAGGCAGGTCACGATCGGAGATGAGACGTACAAGCTGCCACAGCCGTTTCTTGTCCTCGCGACGCAGAATCCTATCGAACAGGAAGGTACGTATCCGCTTCCGGAGGCGCAGGTCGACCGCTTCATGTTCAAGTGCCTCGTGGAGACGCCATCGAAGACTGACGAGCGCCGCATAATGGAGCGGTTCGCGCAGGGTGCAAAACCACCGGAAGCGAGCACGGTGGCAACGCCAGAGGACATCGCGACGCTACGTGCGACACTGAAAGAGGTGTATTGCGATGAGAAAGTCGGCGACTACATCCTCGACATAGTATTCAAGACCCGTGAGACGAGCGAAATGATCCAGATCGGCGCCTCGCCTCGCGCTACGCTTGCACTGAACAAGGCGGCGCGCGCGAATGCGCTTGTGCATGGCCGCGCCTACGCGACGCCACAGGACGTGAAGGAAGTCGTGCATGACGTCCTCCGTCACCGCATCCTCCTCACCTACGAGGCGGAGGCCGAGGGCATCACGTCCGACAAGATCATCGACAAGATCCTCTCCGAAGTCCCGGTGCCGTGAGCGAAAGAGTGCCGAGCATTATTCTCCGTGCAAAAAGCGCACAGGTTCTGGCGTCATGCTTTTGGAATAATGTGAACCATGACTGACGTTAAGGAATTGATGGCGAAGGTGGGGAAGATTCGGATCCTCACCAACAAGCTGATCGACGACCAGCTTGCGGGCGACTACCATTCGACCTTCAAGGGGCAGGGCGTCGAATTCGACGAGGTGCGTCCCTACGTGCCCGGCGATGATGTCCGCACGATAGACTGGAACGTCACGGCTCGCACAGGCGAGCCTTTCATAAAACGATTTAGCGAAGAGCGTGAACTCACCGTGCTTTTCCTTGTGGACATTTCCGGTTCGCAGTCGTATGGCAGCGTAATGCGCTCAAAGGCAGAACTCGCCGCAGAGGTCACCGCTCTCCTGGCCCTCACGGCGATAAGGAACCAGGATAAGATAGGGCTGATCCTATTTTCGGACAAGATAGTCAAGTTCATTCCTCCCCGCAAGGGGCGGCAGCCTGTCATGCGCATTGTGCGGGAGGTGCTTGCCGCAGAGGATGATGCGATGGGCGGTACGGATGTCGCAGGGGCCATCCGGTTCCTGAACGGAGTCCAGAAGCGGAAGTGCGTAGTGTTTCTCGTCTCCGACTTTCAGGATTATGGCGTACAGGATGGGAATGTGGGCGATGGCGGCGATATGCGCCGTCAGGCTTCATGGAAAAGGTTGCTTCAGGTAATGGCCAGAAGGCACGATGTGGTGTGTGTCGCGGTGTCCGATCCGGCTGAACGGAAGCTTCCTGACGCTGGCCTTGTGGAGCTTGAGGATCCGGAGACGGGCGAGCTTGTCCTTGTGGACACGTCAGATAGGCGTGTGCGCGATTCTTTTGCGGCAACGGCGGCGGAAGAGGATGATGATCTCATGAGGTTCTTCAACAGAAGCGGGATCGATCACATATCGATATCTACTGACCGTCCATATGTTAACGAGGTACGTACGCTGTTCAAGCGTCGCGCCCGAAAACGGTAGAGGAGTGTTTGGTTATGGATGACGGTGCGATGACAGATTGCGGGCACTCGGTTTCAGACAGATGGTCGAGGGTCATGCGTTTTCTTTCGCACGATGGCGGTCCGTTCGCGCAATTTGTGAAGTACGGCGTAATCGGCGTATTGTCTACCTGTGTGCAGACGGGCATATTCTATGTGCTTGCCGCGACATGCCTGAAGTGTCTCACCTCAGATGACTTTGCGGTGCGGTTTCTGGGGTTGCCGCATGCCACGTTCACGGGCAATGAGGCGTGGTATGCCTCCCGTGGTATGCTTGCCGCCTTGGCTACGGCCAGCGGGTTTGTCGTGGCCAATGTATTTTGTTGGCTGATGAACCGCTGGTTTGTGTTCACTCCCGGAAAATACAAATGGCACATTGAACTCGCGATGTTCTTTGGGGTATCCACAGCCGCGACTCTGATGGCGCTCGGTGTCATGAAGGTGCTGATCGACCAATTCGCGATCATGACTACGGTTGCCGTTGTGGTCGAGATCGTGGTTTCCTTCTTCGTCAACTTCTTTGTGCGCAAGTTCGTCATCTTCAAGGGCTGACAATGGCGCCTGCGGTTGGCGGCTGACCCTCCATTCGACATGATGGACGGACGGCGATATTTGACCGCCATGTTGAAAGTTGGTAAAATACCACACCCATGAAAGCGAAGTTGTCGCCAGAGATAGATGTTCTGCGGGATATAAGCACCGTCCTTGTGTGCGAGAGGAATGTGAGGGATATCCTCGAAAAGGTGCTTGAGATACTAGAGAGCCGCATGGGCACCCTTCGCGGCACGTTCACTTTGCTAGACGGGGACGAGGTTTCGATAGAGGCGTCACGCGGCCTTGGCGAGGCCGAAAAGGCCCACGGCCACTATAGGCTCGGCGAAGGCATAACCGGCACCGTCGCCAAGACTGGGTGCGCCGAAGTGGTGCCGGATATCCGCAAGGATCATCGTTTCCTGAACCGCACGGGTGCACGCAGCGATTCCGAGGCCATAGCGTTCGTGTGTGTGCCGCTGATACACCTTGGCCAGGTCATAGGTACGCTCTCGATAGACCGCGTAAATCCGCCGGACAGTTCTGTGGAGTCCTTCAACCGCGATGTCGCGTTGCTGCAGATAATCGCGAACATAACGGCGGATGCCGCCGGCGTGTGCCTCAAGGAACGCGAAGAGCGCGAGAAGCTTGAGTCGGAAAACAGGAAACTGAGGGATATGCTCGCGGAGACTCCCGGCGACATGATCGGCAACTGCCGCGAGATGCGTTCCGTGTATGAGCAGATAAGGCAGGTCGCGCCGTCGGACGCGACCGTGCTCATCCGTGGCGCGAGCGGCACAGGCAAGGAACTCGTCGCACAGGCGATACAGCGGCTTTCCCAGCGCAAGGGCAAGCCGTTCATAACGCTCAACTGCGCGGCGTTGCCGGAAGCCCTCATAGAGTCGGAATTGTTCGGACACGAAAAGGGCGCATTCACCGATGCGCGCGAACGCAGGATTGGCCGTGCCGAGGCGGCGAATGGCGGTACCCTGTTCCTTGACGAGATAGGCGACCTTTCCGTTCCGCTTCAGGTCAAGCTGTTGCGGTTCCTTCAGGAACGCACGTTCTCGCGCATAGGCTCAAACGAGGAGATACATTCCGATGTCCGCTTCATTGCGGCGACAAGCCGCAACCTTGAGAAGATGATGCTTGAGGGACGTTTCCGCGAGGATCTTTACTATCGGCTTTCGGTGTTCCCGATATCGATGCCGGATTTGGCGTCGCGAACCGGCGACGTGCTGCTTCTCGCGGAGCATTTCATGGGCAGGATGAGCCTAAAATACGGCAAGAAGGTCACAAAGCTTTCCGAACCGGCCGTGAACATGCTCCTTGCGTGGAAGTGGCCCGGCAACGTCCGGGAGCTTGAGAACTGCATAGAGCGTGCGGTACTGACCGCGACGGACGATACGATACACGGGTACAACCTGCCGCCGCAGCTGCAGTCGGAGGAGTATGCCGAGTCGCCGTTCGGCAATGCCCAGGATAGGCATGAGACGCTAGCGGATAAGCTCGCTGCCTACGAAAGGCGGGTGCTGGAGGATGCGATACGTAAGAACAACGGCAACCGCAGCGCCGCCGGGCGTCAGCTTGGCGTGAGCCCGCGCATGATGAACTACAGGCTGACAAAGCTTGGTATAGTGGAGACGGTTTAGTGGCGTCCGCCTGGCTTTGTGCGCAGGCGGGTCGGTTTGTGAAGGGATGAATGACATGGAAAAGCAGATTCCGGCAGATGGCAGGGAGTGGATTGCGATATTGGACTACGGGTCGCAGTACACGCAGTTGATCGCAAGGCGGATTCGGGAGATGGCGGTCTATTCGGAGATAGTCAGCTGCTCCACCACCGCCGAGAGGCTGCGCGAGAATCCCCCGCTTGGCGTGATACTGTCGGGCGGTCCAAACAGCGTGTTCGAAGATGGCGCACCGAGCGTGGATCCGGAGATATTCAGCCTTGGTGTTCCCGTTCTCGGAATTTGCTACGGAATGCAGCTCATGAGCCAGAAGTTCGGCGGCAAGGTCGTGCCAGGAATTGAGCGCGAATACGGGAAGATGACGATAGAGGTCATGCCCGGCAATCCGCTGTTCAGCGAAATCCCAAGTACGATTACGGTTTGGATGAGCCATGGGGACAGGGTTGAGGCGATACCGGCCGACTTCGAGAGGGGGGCGGTATCCGCAACCTGCCCGTTCGCCGCGATGTTCAACAACGGCAAGCGAATGTATGCGCTCCAGTTCCACCCAGAAGTGGTGCATACGCAATATGGCACGCAGATACTGTCGAATTTCGTGTTCAAGGTCTGCGGCGCAAAGAAGAGCTGGGATCTCGGCAACTGGGTGGAGTCTACCGTTGAGTCCCTGAAGCGCAGGATCGGCGACGATGAGGTGGTGCTAGGCCTTTCCGGCGGCGTGGATTCCTCTGTCGTGGCGGTGTTGCTGAACAAGGCCATAGGGAAGCGGCTCCACTGCATCTATGTGGATAACGGGCTTGGCCGCTACCAGGAGCCAGAGCAGGTTGAGGAGATGTTCAGGAAGAACATTGGATTGGACTTGACCGTCGCCCGTGCCGCACAGAGGTTCTATGCCGCGCTCAAGGGAGTGGATGAGCCGGAAGCGAAGCGCAAGATCATAGGCAAGCTTTTCATTGACGTGTTTGCCGAAGAGGCGCGTCGCTACAGCCATTGCCGGTATCTCGCCCAGGGAACCATCTACCCTGATGTGATAGAGAGCCGTTCCCCGGTAAAGGGGCCGTCGCACACGATAAAGAGCCACCACAACGTAGGCGGACTCCCTTCAGACCTGCATTTCGAGCTGGTTGAGCCGCTAAAGGAACTCTTCAAGGACGAGGTGCGTGCCGTCGGAAGGGTGATGGGCATGGCGGACGAACTGCTCGACAGGCAGCCGTTTCCAGGGCCAGGCCTCGGAGTGCGGATAGTCGGTGAGGTGACCGAGGAAAAGGTAAAGATGCTTCAGCTTGCCGATTTGCGCGTTCAGGAGGAGGTTCGCAAGTTGCCCGACTACAAGACGATATGGCAGACTTTCGCAGTGCTGTTGCCGTGCCGTTCCGTTGGTGTGATGGGCGACCAGCGCACGTACGAGTACACCTGCGCAATCCGCTCGGTGAACTCCGTGGACGCGATGACCGCAGACTGGACGAGGTTGCCGTACGACACTCTCGCAACGATGTCCAACCGCATAATCAACGAAGTGCGCGGGATAAACCGTGTAGTGTATGACATATCGTCCAAGCCTCCCGCGACGATAGAGTGGGAGTGACCTGCGGCTTGCGCCATATGATATAATCGGCACCAATATGGCAGTGAATCATAGCGAACGGCGGAAGCTCATAGTCGCGAGCGCGATGCGGCTCTTCGCCAACATGGGCTTCGCGAAAGTATCCTTTCTCGACATCTCCAAGTCCACCGGTATAGCCCGTACCGCCCTATACAGGTATTTCAAGACAAAGCGAGAGCTGTTCGATGCGGCCATACATTCCGTAACGTCTGGCCTCAAGGCGGAATTCGGACGAATCGCGGAAGATCGCCAACCTGTGGCCGTACGCCTTGAAAAATCGTGCTACATCGTGATAGATGCGATGTACGGCAACAATGATTTCTTTTCCGCGATATATGAGTTCGTTTTTGCAATGGTTCGCTCCGGCCATGACATGACGGAACGCATAGACGAGTTCACCGGTGGCTTCAAGGTCGCGCTGGATAGGCTTGTCAGGGAGGGAATAGCCTCCGGCGAATTGCGAGGCAACGTGGATCCTGAGGCGGTCACGGAGACGCTGTATGCGCTTATGGAATCGGTCGCCTTGCGCGTGATGCTTGGCGTGGAGAAGGATCCTACACGCGCAAAGCGCCGCTTTGCCGCCGTTGTGGCGGGACTCGTAGCGTAAGTCTTTCGTCGCGTTTTGCCGGGTTAGCGGCGCGTCACGACAGGCTCGCCATCGGTGCGGCCCTTGCGGAATGCTGTTGGCGAGCCGCGTCCATCGATGTAGATGGCCTTTGGGGTTTCCGCATAGTCGAACCGTGGTTTGGAACCATCTGCATCGCCAGACTCCACGAAGATAGTGCCGTCCTCGGTCCATGCCCGGAATCCATAGGATGGAAGGTCAATCGCTGTGCCGCCTAGTGTCGTGCGTAGGCGTTCAGACGGATGTCCATTGGCGATCACGTGTGTGCCATCGGCGTAGCGGACGTGTATCTGGCGCCTGGAGATCGCATCGTTTCGCAAGGCGTCATTCACGTCCACCCAATGTCCATTGGCGGCGAGGTACCGGATGCTTTCAGCTGTCGTTTGCGTATACCGTGCGGCAATCGGCTGGATCAGGTAATAGCTGCGCATCGCAATGGCCTTGCCGTCCGCGAATGTTTCTCGTCCGCCGCCACAATACGCCGGGCCGAACATCTTCGCCGGTTCCCACATCCAGTCGAGGATGAGGTAGCCCGCATGGCCGAACGCGAGTTCCGCGCAGAGGAATGCGTCCACAAGACGGTCCCGCCCCTCCGGCATGTGGGGCTGGTAGAACTGCTTCTCCTTCAGCGTACGGCCCGGCGAGAAATGAAAGAGAGAACCCATGCCGAAATCGCATTCGAGCGGATGTATCTTAAGCAGGTCGAAATCCACGAGCTACGGATCCGTCAGGAAATCGATGCGCGGATCACGCGCATAGTTGCCGTCCGTCAGTCCAGCGTAGAGAAAGTGGCAGCCTCCTTCGCTCCAGACCGGGCCGTTCCAGACGCGACGCTGTATCGTGAATAGTTCGCCATAGGCGTAAAAGGTCTGCGCAAATGTCCCTGCTCCGGGCACACGGGCATCGTAATCGACATATGACCATGGCGTGCGTGCGGTGTGGACGTCGCAATACGCTCCCCTGAAGCCGAATTTCCTCTGGGCAACGGGAGCGATCCTTTCGCAGAATTCGGCGGCGACAGTCGGCTTTGGATGGTGGCAGCGAAGCCATGCAGGCACGAACGATCCGTTGGGATTCCTGGACAGGACGTTTTCGTTCCACAGGGCCGTGTTGTTGTCGGCAAAGTCCGTGTAGTTGTTGTATGGGCCGTAGACGTATCCAAGCTCTTCGTTCATCAGTCTGGAGAATGCGCGTTGTGCGGCATCGCCGCCTTTGCCTTTTGCGGCATCGGTGACGAATGTGAACGGTTCGGCCACATCGCGCCACATCGTCTCATGATCCATGACGCAAACTTCCGTGATTCCAAGCTCGTCATGGACGTACCGCAAGAGCGCGGCATCGCGCATGCGGTCACTCGCCGCGTGTGTCCTCCACACCCTTGTGCCGGTCAATGCCTTGTGTGGGGATGGCGGATTCGATATTTCGGGGAATACGTCTTCGAGTCGGTCGGAGAGCACAATGACGATACGTTCGCAGACGGGGTTGTATGTGCCATCCGTCTTTGGCAGGTATTTGAGGCGCACAGTGCCGTCCGACTTGTCCGTCTCGATGACCGAGGCGTTCGACATGTACCAGTCAGGTGCGGCATAGCGGAAAAGGCCGCCATCAAGCATTCTGCAGTCTCCGTATGGCAGATACGGTATCCTGATCGATTTCACGCAGGGGGCTTCGTTTGGCGAGCCAAGCGTAATCTCTGTTACCTTCCCTGCGGGCGCATTAAGCTCGACTATGAGTGCGCGTCCCATGCAACTGATCTTGGAGGAAAGGAACCTTGCCTCGTTGGGATGGACGGCTCCGCCAGTGAATCGCGGCTGTATGGAGAGTGGCGGCTTCGATGCGGCCGCTTTCGGGAGGATGGTTTGGGAATCAGTCGGGAACGGAAGTACCCCATCGCCTGTGTTGAATCCCTGCACGAGTCCTTCCATCGTCGCGAAAGGTCGTTTGGGACGGCGAGACGTTTTGATGGGGGCAAGTTTTTCGCGGAAGATGCGCACGTCGTCGATGCCGATGTCTCCGTCCTCAGGCAAGGCGCCATCGATTTCCACTCCAGCGAAGGCCCAGCCGGAAAGCGACTTGCGTTCGGCTTCGGAGAATTTCCGCGACAGGAGGTATCTGCCCTTTGAATTTATGTTGCCGAGTTTGAAGCTGCGTCTGCCGCCATCCTTGCTGGAGAACACGGCGACAAGTTGCGGGCATCCATTGGCGATGCGGTCGCGGTTCGCGCCGTATGCGAAACGATTGCCCGTAACCCATGCCGAAACGGTGTCGAAATCGTCAGGTTTGGCGGTCTGCCCTCCACATGCGATTGCTGCGGACATTATGATGCAAGATATCAACATGCCGCAAATTATACACTGTTTTGCCCATTTGACGGCAAAAAAAAAATGATATAATTGCCATCATTTAAAGCGAAAAAAAGGAGTTGGTTCATGCGTATCTCATGTGCGGTGGTTTTGTATGCGGCAGTCTTCATGATGGCCTTGCCGATGGATGCAAATGTGGTGACTGAGAACGGTGTGATGACGTTTACCGTCTCTAGTGCCGAGACATACGCGGATACAATCCCCGCCGATGTGACCAAGGTAGTGAAGTTGGGCGAAGGGACGCTGACGATGTCTGGCGACAACGAGACATATCATGGCGATGTCGAGATTCGGGAAGGTATTGTCATCGCGACGCACAGGAATGCGCTTGGACGCGGTTCGGGCGGGAGCGGGACGACATCTCCGAACACGATCACCGTATCCAATGGTGCGCAGCTCCGCGCTACGTTCGCGGCGGACAAGGATGACGGCAACGCCGAAGGGCGTGGCTTCCGTTCCATCGTGAAGATCGCGGGTTCTGGACCAGACGGCTCCGGCGCGTTCTACTATGATCGTGCTGCTGGCGGCGTGACGCCGTACTGGTACGTTTGGGAATTGCGGTTGACGGACGATGCCACGATTGGTGGCCAGTCTCCGTGGTTCGTGCGCCTGTGCAACTTACAGGGCCATACGCTTAACGTGGCTTCGCCGGCCGGTGTGCGCTTCTATTATTGTACGATAGCGAATCCTGGGCACATCGTGATGGCCAATACGTGCTATGTCTACGGCAGCACGTTCAACGGCGGCAAGACGAATATCCTTGAACTGGCATCCACGGCGGAAGCCTTCTGGCTTGCAGGTGCGAGTCCGATTGACTGGTCTGTCTTGTGGTCTCGCACGGCCAAGGCCACAATCGAGTGCAATCTTGGCGGCGATTCGGGCACGGCGAACGTAATCAACGGCGACTTTACGTGTCTGGGCAACCAGTTGACGGTTTGGCCTCAACGGACGACTGACGGGAAGCGACACGCCGTCACGCTCAACGGTGCGGTCATCTGCAACAACGGATACCTTGAGAAGGGCGGTGACGGCGTACTCAACTTTGGAGGACCGTCAAACATCTTCACACGCCTTTACGTTTCGGCCGGCGAGTTGAACGTGCGGAATTCCGAGACAAACTATGCGGCGTACCTTACGATAGCCGACGAAGCGACAGTCAGCTACACGGATGCCGGACTTGTCGCATTCACAAATGGCTCGTGCCAGATTTTCGGACGGTTCGCGAACGGGAAGGAGCCTGGCGAACTGAAAATCTCCGGCGCGACTGACTTCCGCATGGGGGATCCGAGGACATATCTGTATGTTGGCGGACTTTCCGGGACGGAGCGCACGTGGGGAACGTTGACGATTGGCGCGGGCGCATCTCTGAGCAACAACTTCGCCGTCGGTACGCGTGGCCGAGGGGCTGTCTATCAGACGGGTGGATCCGTCTACATGGATGCTCCGGACGTATCCTATTCGAGCAATCTCGGTACGACCGAGGGTGGCTATGTCGGCTATGGCTACTGGGGCATGACGGACGGCACGGTTGTCGCGCCGCGCTATTGGCGCATGGCCTACGGGGCCGATTCTGCGGCGTTCTTCGTCCAGCGCGGCGGCACGGCTGCCGTGAAGGGTGAAAACCTGAAGCTCTCCGTTGGCGGGCGAGGCCACATGGTCGTTGCCGATGGCGCAACGTTCACCCAGACCGCCGGCTCGACGTACATGGGCTTTACGGACAGTGCCTCATCTACTGGTGGCGAGGCGACGTTGACCATCGCCGGAACAGGTACGGTCTTTAAGCCCCACTGGTTCGTCGGAATGCAGAACCGCAAAGACTTCACGGCCTTCATCAATGTGAACGATGGAGGCGTCTACGAAGCGCAGTCCATCGTCAACAACGCGGGCGACGGTTGGACATGGCCGGAAGGGTCGAAGGAATACGTCTCATTTGATGGCGGCGTATGGCGTGCGCCGGCGGGAACAGGCAATCCCGGCCTGTTCTATTCTGTCGGACGCGCGGAGCCTGACAGGTTCCTCTGCCAGCGCGGCGGCATCGTGTTCGATGCTGGCAATGGCGCGATCATGAGAGTCAACGCGCCGATTGAGGCTCCTACGGGGAAGACGATCAAATCCATTACCCTGCCTGATGACGAGACTTTCCGTGCAACCAAATACATTGGCCCGGCGCGTATTGAGATCGTGGACGCAACCGGTGTCGGCGCAACCGCCTATGCGCCGTTCGACGACACGGCGCGGACTTTGCGCGGCGATGTTGTCGTAACATCGCGCGGCACGGGCTATTCGGACGCACCGGTCGTGCGCGTATGGTCGATGGATGGCGACCAGTCGTGGAACTGCACCTGCGAACTGGATGATGCGGTCTCTGGCGGTGTGGAGAAGCGCGGGCCGGGAACACTCGCTTTCGTGTGCGAAAACACATATGCGGGAAAGACGTCCGTAAAGGAAGGCTCCCTTGATGTCGCAAGCACGGGCACGATCCCGAATGGACAGCCGCTTGAGGTGTCCGCCGGAGCGACCCTGAATCTTTCGGCGCCCATTTCCGTCACTACGCTTGAGGGTGCAGGTGCGGTGAACGGTGACGTCACGGTCACTGAGGCATACGTCAACGGATGCCTTGAATTTGCCTCCGGTTCAAAGATTCGCGCCGCAGATGTATCGGGGCTTGATACGGAGCGATTCAGGCTGATCGCCAGCGCGACAAAGATAGCGGGTGCGCCGACGCTTGACGGATTTGGCCCAATGTGGCGACTGCGCATTGGAGATGGAAAGATGTCTCTTGGCGTGTGCCGTGGCACCGTTATGGTTCTGCGCTGATCTGGACGAATGAACCATGAGATCTGGAATTGCACTTCTTGCGGCACAGACGGCTCTTCCGTGCCTTTGCCTCGCTTTGCCGTCAGGTAGCCCTGAGTTTTCGGTACAGACTCCGCGCGGAAACGGCACGCCTATCATTCGTGCCGCCGACTACGGATTTTCCGAAACCAATGATTTCAACGCCGCCGCGATAAACCGCGCACTGGCGGCTTGCCGCGAGAAGGGGGTAAAGACGCTCGAACTTGATCTTGGAACGTACAGATGTTTTGATGCCCCTAACGGAATCGCCGTCACGAACTTCACGGATCTTACGTTTGACGGACGAGGCGCAATCCTCGTGTTTCGCCGCCCTGCGGAATTCCGCTGCCAGCCGCAGAGCGAGCTTGTGCACGAGAACGCGAACCTGCTCGTCAAGGACTGCGAGCGCGTGAAGGTATGCGACTTCAAGATGGACTGGGACTGGGATGCGGATCCGCTCGGCTTCTTTTGCGTATGCAAGGCCATTCACGTTGACGAGGATAACCCTAATGCCTCATACGTGGATCTGATGCTTACGGACTTCGAGCGCTACCCGAAATATCCAGAGCCGGTTCCGGTCAAGAAGATACAGGTCATGGATCCGTCGCACCTGCGCTTTGCGCCCGGCGAGAGCTGGCAGTTTGGGCTGTCGGAGGGGCATTGGGGTGCAAAGAACGAATGGGTCGCCCCGAACGTACTGCGCGTATATCCGGCGGTCAAGGATCTGAAGCGAGACTATAATCTCCGCATGGATGTGCATTTCTCTCCATCGCTGAACGTGAGCGACACCAAGCGTTTCAAGGTAGGGCAGACATACCGCCTCCAGCACCAGTATTACGGCAAGAACGGCATCAACCTCGTATCCAGCCGCCATGTCACGCTACAGGACATCGACATATGGAGCTGCTTCGGCATGGGTATAGTGATCGACGGCAAGCAGAAGTACACGCAAATCGAGAACGTGCGCATCGAGCCGCGTCCAGACTCGCCGTATCGCAGACCATACTCCACAGTGTCGGACGGACTTCATGTCGCACGTTCGAGCGGCTACCTGAAGCTTCTGAACTGCACCGTACGGCTCAACAACGACGACGCGATCAACGTCCACGACCGCTTCACCATCGCCTCGCGCAAGGATTCCAGGACGCTGACGATCGTCAACGAGCGGGGCATCGGCTATTTTCGTCCAGACATAGGCGACCCGATGGAGCTGCGGTATCCTGATTGGCGTCCCACCGGATTCCGCGCAACGCTTGCCGGAACCTGCGGCAACGACCTCCTGCTCGACCGCGATATCCCGCCTGAGATCGGCGACAACTTCTTCGTATTTGACCGAGCCTATGGCACTGACAATGTAATAATCCGCAACTGCGTGTTCGAGGATTCTGCGCACCGCAACCTCTTTTCGCCATCGAACCTCACGATTGAGGACTGCACGTTTCGGCGTACGGGAGGCCGCTCGCTCTGGATTCTTGCGGACGCTCGAAAGCGGCTATGGTGCGAGGGCCTTGGAGAGACGAATATCGTCATTCGCGGAAACCTGTTCGACGAATGCTGCTACATCGACCGTTCGATGCCGGTGATATCCACGTCATTCGTTTCCGTTACACCATGGAAAGCCGATTCGCTCGATCCCGATTTCATCAGGGACATCCTGATCGAGGAGAACGTGTTCGTGAATCCGTACGGCGCTGCGTTCATGGCTGCGGCCGGATCGGACATTACGTTCAGGAACAACGAGATACGCTTTACGCGTACGCCATTCGGTCCCGAATCTGGGCGTGTGCGCAATGTCGGGGCGAGGCGCGTGACCATCGACGGAAACAGTTGGATCACCAATCTGCCGCCGAAGACGGTGTCGTCTGGCTCAAGCCATGACGTGACCACTGTCGTGCTTGGGACATATCCGGTGCGAGGCGATACGTCCTATACGGTAAGTGGCGGATATGTCGCCGAGAAATTTATAGAGGGCGCGGTGATGGCGATGTCTGCCGAGGAGTTGGATGCTTCGGGCCGCGTGGTTGCGTCCCACGGCTCGTCCTCGTGGGAACAACTCGTATGTGCGACCGGATATCCGCATCCCATCCGAATGTCTGTAAGGACGGCAAGCGGCACGGTGTCCATGAGAGTGAAGATCCATGCGTCCGGCAATCCCGTGACATTCACTCCAATGCCGATCTTCGTGCGTCCCGCATCCAAGGCTCCACCATATCGCGGCATATACGACAAGGAGGATCCGCTTCCGGCGAATCGTGCGGAGACCCTTGCCGAACTTGCGAAGATTCCTCCTGCGACAGCCACCATTGAACGGCACAATGGACGCAACGTGGCGGTAGTGGACGGAAAGCCGATGCCGCTGAACGAGTACAAGGGCTTCACTGACTACAGGCTGATGGGCGAGTGCGGCGGGGATGTCGTCATGACGTTCAATCGCGGTTCGCGGCTCTTCTTTGACGTATCATTCGACAAGGCAGTGCGGAATGCCGAGACGGGGAAATGGGATTTCTCCCGCATTGAGGATACGCTTCTCAGGATTCACCGCGCAAACCCACAGGCCCGTGTGATACTTGGCATCGACCTCGATCCTGACAACGCCTTTCTGGAGCGGCACCCTGAATCGATTTTCGTCAATGAGAAGGGCGTTCGCGGGCGCGTGAACTTTCAGGCGTTCGCCGGATTCGATTCGTCGCCGCTCGATCCGAAGAAGGTCAACCAGCACTGGGCGTTCTCCTACACGTCTGCGGAGTGGCAGACTCTTGTTGACGATGGCCTACGGCGGCTTTGCGACTACCTGAAGACGACACCCTCATCGAACATCGTGATCGGATTCCACCTTGCCGGAGGCATGGACGGACAGTTTGTGCAATGGCAGTACGGGCCAGAAAACGGACATTTCGACTACTCCGAATCCAACAGAAAGGCTCTTTGCGGGTATCTGAGGGAGATATACGGGAACGACGATGCGTTGCGGAAGGCATGGGGCGACTCAAACGTAACGCTTGATGCGGCACGGAACCCATCGGTCGCGGAGTTCCGCTCCACTGACGTGTTTGATGACCGGCATGGGCTCGGACGCAAGCTCGCGGACTGCCGAAGGTTTGTGTCTGTCGGCCCTGCTCGCGCACTCAATCGCTTCGCCAAGACCCTGCGGCGAAATTTCGGGCGACTGTGCCTTGTAGATACGTGGTATACGTCTACGATCTGGAGCCAGCCGGGCAGACTTGCGCTCGATGAACTCGTCAAGGACGATGGCGTAAACGTGATCGTCACGGTGAGCGGCTATTCCTACAAGCGGGCGCTTGATGGCATGGGGGCTTCGGCCGACAATGCTATAGCCGGATTGAATCTGCGCGGACTGCTCTATGTGCAGGAGATGGATCACCGCAGTTGGCGCACGGAGCGTCCGGGCGGGTTCATGTCGTCCGACTCCATTGCGATTCCGAATGACGAACGCGACTTCGGCAACCAGATCCGTCGAGATGGTGCGAGCGTGATTGCCGCAGGTGGGGCTGGATTCCACCTTTTCGACATGTTCGGCAGTTGGTATCATGGAAGCAGAGTGAAGGCTGCAATCCGCGAGATATTTGCCCTGAACGACTTTGCCACTTGCCACGCGGGGAAATACGCTACGCCACGCATCGGGATATTCACAGATGAGAAATCGCGGCTTCTGCGCGAGACGACCTGCGACAACATTGACATCGTTTGGCGCACGAGCGGTGTGATGCCCGCAATCCATTACCTGACGGACATAGAGAACCCGGATTTGCCGGAGTATGACCTGTATGTCGCCTACCATCCGGTTACCATAACCGTATCCCAAGTGGACGCTTTCAGGCTGCGGGCATCTAAACACGGCAAGGTGCTGGCGATCATTGGCGAGGCCGGGTGCGCGAGCCGCGATTTTGCGGATACGTCGGAGACGCTTGCTCAACTTGGAATGAAGGTTGTGGCACATCCTCTCAAGCACGCCGCAGAGGGCGTGGTGGTAGAGTCGGACGATCCGCTGACTGATGGGCTTGTCGGTTGCGGCGAACTTGGCAATGGAGTCCATGTGGCTCAGGGGCGTGCCGTCCCGCGTACGCAGATAGGGTATGCCACGATAGATGATCCCGAAGCGAAGCCGTTGGGGCGTTGGTCAATAGGCGGTGGAGTGGCTTTTGCGCGGAAGCCTCTTGGGGCAGGGACGCTTGTGTTCATGGCCCGTGATGGCGGGCTCACGCCGAGGCTCCTTCACAATCTGGCGAAAGAGGCGGGCGTACAGCCGTTTGCCGATCCGGGCAACGCGACATTTGTCGGCAATGGCGTTGCCTGTGTGCATCGTCTTGCAGGTCCCGCCGTCGTCGATTTTGGACGCCCAGTGAGACTCGTTGATGCCGTTGGCGGCAATGTCTCGGAGCCTACGCGCTTCTGGCGACCGGAGATTTCCGTTGGGGAGTCCGCCGCCATTGGATATTTGCCGTAGCGCATACTTCCGTTTGCGGTCGTCTGACGATGCTCGCATACTGTGTTTGGCGAGCATTTTATTCCAAAATATCGGTGTTTCTCAAATATCGAGTACCTATTGTGATATAATCCTTCCTCATGCGGTTTTCTTGTGACTTGTTGGAGCTTCGTTGATGGAAGAGCGTCTGCAGAACATATTGGCGCACAGGGGTGTTGCGTCGCGTCGCCATTCGGCCTCGATCATAGAAGAGGGGCGGGTGACTGTGGATGGATCGGTGTGCACCGAGCCAGGTGCGCGGTTTGATCCTGAAAAGGTGATTGTGCGCGTTGACGGGCGGGTCATTGCCGTCATGAAGGAGCGCACCCGCACCATAATGATGTACAAACCGGTCGGTGTTCTGTCGAGCGTTTCCGATCCCTTCGGCGGCGAAACCGTGGTAGACCTCATAAAGGGACGCATCCGCGAGCGTCTGGTTCCCGTTGGACGCCTTGACAAGGATTCGGAAGGGCTGATTCTGCTTTCCAACGATGGAGACCTTGCGCTCCGCCTCACCCATCCGAGGTATGGGCACGAGAAGGTGTATGTGGTCCGCGTCGGCGGAAGGTGGCAGGATGAAAAGCTCGATGTCCTTCGCGGACCCGTTACGATGCCGGATGGATACGTTACGCGTCCTGTGCCGGTAGAGCTTATCCGTTCGCAGGAAAACAACGTACATACGCTTTTGTTCCGTCTGGGCGAAGGCCGCAAGCGCCAAATCCGCTATATGTGCAGTGCGGCGCATCTTGTAGTCCTGTCGCTGAAGCGTGTGGAGATATCCGGGCTTCGCCTTGACGGGCGATTGCGGCCAGGAGAGTGGCGAGACCTTACGCAGGCAGAGGTGGAAAGGCTAAAGGCTTGATAAAGTACCCGATAAGGTTCATCCCGCAGGAGGATAAGGCGATATGGGGACGGGAATTCTGGCTCGTATCGGCCTATCGGGCGCATCCGAGCGTCGTCTCCGAAGGGCCGTACGCTGGACGCACCCTGCCTGACCTTGCCAATGAATTCGGCGAGGAACTGTATGGGACGAAATGTGCTGGGCCATTCCCACTGCTCACTAAGATAATAGAGGCGAAAGACAGGCTTTCCCTACAGGTGCATCCGAATCAGGATTCTGCCAGTCGTTCTGGTGGCGACCCGAAGACGGAGATGTGGTATGTGCTTGGAGCGGAGCCAGGGTCATACGTTTCCGTCGGATTGAATCATGGTGTGGCAAGGGATGACTTCATTCGCGCATTGCACGATGGCGTTGTGGAGCATCTTGTCAGAAAGATATACGTTGCCAGAGGCGATGTGCTGCTGATCCCCGGCGGGCAGATCCACTCAATAGGAGGGGGATGCCGTCTGTATGAGATACAGCAGACGAGCGACACCACTTGGCGTCTTCATGACTGGAACCGCATTGACCCTTCGACCGGAATGTGCCGCAAGACAAATGAACGCGAAGGGCTTGCCTCAATGGATTGGTCATTGCCTCCGGTGGAAATGGCGCATTGCGGAGAAACGGATGGCCCTGTGCCTGTGAAATGCCCTTTCTTCAACTTGCAGGTACGCAACATATCTGATCATTTCAGTCTGTCCGGCAGATCGGATAACTTCCGCATATTGTTCGTTGCCGAGGGGAAGTGCGCCATATTGACCGAAGGCTATCCGCAGGTCACGATGGCTGCGGACGATAGCGTCCTGCTGCCGGCTGGCTTGTCGTGTGAGATCGTTGCGGATGGCGGTTGCCGTCTGCTGATTTCCGTGAACGCAGCTGATTTTTTAGGTGGGGCGATTTATCCATGAAAAGGTTGGCATTCTTGATTGGGATTTTGCATGCGGCGGCGTTCGCCGGGATGGATGTCGACTTTGTGAAGGGGCTGATTGCAATCCCATCGGAATCGAGATCGATCCCAGAGTGCAACCGGGCGACCGCGTTTCTCAGGGGGTATCTTGAGGAACGTGGCGTTTATTGCCATGTGGAAAGGACGGTTGAGGGGCGTGATGCGCTTTATGCATCGACAGTCCCTGGCAAGGAATGCGATTATGCCTTTGTGACCCATATCGATGTGGTTCCCGCGCAGACGCCTGATCAGTATGAGCCGAAAGTCATAGGCGACGAGATATACGGGCGCGGCGCATGCGACACGAAGGTCAATGCCGCGCTCATAGCCCAGATTCTTGTTGAGCTTAAAGGAAAGGTGTCCGTAGGGGCATTCTTTGCGACGGATGAGGATGGGTGCGTAGGCAAGGTGCCAACATGCACGATGTTGCGCAATGCGGGGTTCACGCCGAGGAAGATGGTCTTGGTCGGCGACACGGTTGGCGACACCACAAATACCTTGTTCACGGCCCAGAAGGGGCATTGGGGATTTAGGTTGACTGCGAAGGGGAAGGCGGGACACTCGTCCGTCCCATGGATGCTAGACAACGCGATCCCGAAGATAATCGCCGCCACCGAAAAGATCATGGAGGCGTATCCCAAGCCTACGGATGACGCGTACCGCAGCGTCCTTTCCCCGACGATCCTGTCTGCCGGAAACGCACCGAACGCGATTCCGGGCGAGGCGTCCGTTACGTTCTCGTACCGCTTTATCGGGAAAGACGATGTTGAGAGATTGAAAGCCCATGTCCGAGAGTTGACTGGCATAGAACCCGAGACGCTGTACTGTGTGCCGCCGGTGGTAAACGACCCGAATGATCCGCTTGTGCAATCGCTTCTTGCGTCGATGCGCTTGCGTTGGGGCGAGTCGTTCCGTGACGCGAAAATGGTGGCCGCCACGGATGCGTTCCAGTTCTCGGATCTTGGTTTGCCGACAGTCATCTATTGCCCCGATGCGCATGGTGCGCATCAGGTTGACGAGCATGGGTCGCTTCGGTCGGCGAACGAGTATCTGGAGTTCTTCGTGAAATGGCTCAGGGAGGTGCGTTGAAATGAGATGCAAGATGATGATGTTGCTTGCGGCTTTGTCCGCAACCGCCATGTCTGAGGCGTGCATGACGTTTGTCGTCGGCAAGAAGGTCTCCGCGACAGGACATGTGATTGTCGGGCACAACGAAGATGACTGGCCGCCGTTCGAATGCCACCATGGAATGCTGCCCGCGAGGGATTGGCCGGTCGGGACGCTTCTCCCGGCCACAAAAGGATGCAACGCCAAGATCCCGCAGGTCCCGCATACGCTTGCGTGCTATTGGGGCGAGGTGAAGTTCAACTATGGCGACGGCAATGCCGACACGTTCCTCAACGAGAAGGGCGTGCTCGTGTTAAGCGACTCCGGCGGCGATTCGACGGAACGGATGGACGATCCGTCTCTGCTTGCCGAGGGCGGGATCAAGTTCAACCTGCGTCGGGCCGTCGGCGAACGCGCGACGAGCGCACGTGACGGAGTGCGTATCCTCTGCGAACTTGTGGAGAAGTACGGTTACGCGCCGAGCGCGAGGATATACACGGTTGCCGATAGGGATGAGGCCTGGCTTGTGCAGGTCGTGCACGGACGCAACTATGTGGCGGTGAGGTGTCCGGATTACGAAGTGACCATCATGCCCAACCTATACACCGTGTACAACCTCGATGCCTGGCCAAAGGAGAATGTCATTGCATCGAAGGATCTAGTCGAAAACGCGAAGCGCAAGGGCTTTTGGGACGGGAAGGGCAAGTTCAACTTCGCCAAGGCGTATCAGGGAAGCTACAACTATGGGGAGGAAAAGTCGTTTGAGCATCCGAACAACACAGGACGGTTCCGGCAGGCGATCCGTCTGCTGACGGGGTCGGAATGGCCGAATGGCAAGCCGTTCCCGTTCTCCGTGAAGCCGAAGAAGGTGCCATTTGGTGTGGAAGACCTGAGATCGGTCCTTACGGCGCACAATGCGCCGCTTAAGGATGGCCGTCATGTGCTTGAGAGCTGGTCGATCTGTTCGTCTACAACAATCGAGTCCGAGATCTGCGAGTTTGCGGCGTCAGTCGGCGAGACGCGGATGCACGTAGCCCCAGGACGTGGCTGCGAGACGAAGTATTCCGTTTGGCGTCCATTCACCGACCCGATGCCAACCGCGCTTGACGAATCCGATACCGCCGTGGAGCGTCTTGAGAACCACGTGAAGCCGCTTGACCGAATGCCTTACTTCACGCCTGCGCCTGGACGCACGGATGGGCGAGTGTACTATTATGTCCCGAAAGGCATTGACTTCGCGAGGCCGTCTCCGCTTCTCGTGTTTCTGCATGGCGGAACCACGGATACGCCAGACGACCAGCCGGAAAAGTATTTGCGTGATGGTGGCCTTGCCCAACCGGCGATGGGCGAAGCCCCATTCATTGTGGTGGCTCCGAGTGCCCCGAAAGGCAACCATGGATCGCGTTGGAACGTGCCTGAGGCACCGGCACTGATAGAGGCTACGATAAGGGACGCGAAAAGCAAGTTCAACATCGATCCCGAAAGGATTCTCCTTGGCGGGCATTCCATGGGGGGCTATGGAGCCTTGCACATCGGGCAGATCCTCTCCGATCGGCTGGCCGGAGTGTGGTGCAGTTCCGGCGGATGGTGGGAATCTGATTTCCGCGCCTTTCTCGGCACCCCCGTGTATATGCAGCATGGTGCGCTTGACTGTTCGCCGGAATCCAAATGGCATCCCGGACTTCCTCACGCCCGCAATCACCACTGGTGTGGCGTATCTTTTGCCCGCGCCGCACACGATCTGATGGAGCGCGATGGGGTGGCGCATGTGTATGACGAACATATGGGTGGGCACAGCCTCGGATGCGCAGAGGCTCAGGCGGCAATGCGCAGGTTCTTTGCGTGGGCGATGAAGCAAAAGAGAAAACCCTACGCAAGGAAGGTTGCGCTAATTTCGCCATGCGGCACTCGGCATCCTTCTCTCGAATTGCCAAAGAGGACTCGTTGGCTGGAAGTTGTGGAATCCGTTCCAGGACGGCTTACGCTTGACGGCATTGCGCTTGAAGGTCCCGATGTCGCATTGTCGCAAGATGACCTTGCGCGGCAGACGTATAGGCTTGAGAAGAGGGAGTTTCCACAGGGCTTCAGGATAATTGCGGAAAACATGGGAGGCAACAGGTTCAAGGTAGAAGCCGAGAACGTGCGCAAATTCCGCATCTATCTGTCGAATGAAATGGGGGATGTGTCTAAGCCATTTACGGTGGAGGTCAACGGCAGTGAGCGGATGGCCACCGCATGTGCGCTTTCGGATGGAGGCGACTATTCTGCGACGCTTGACCTTTAAACGGCAGAAGGGTGAGGGAAAGCATGTTTTCGGGATTAGGCAAGATGTTTGTGCGGGTCAATATCCTGTCGATGTTTGCACTTTTGGCACATGCCTCCTATTGCGGTACGGAAGGCTGGGAGAACATATGCCCCGGAAGACGTTCCCACAGTCCGGTAATGAACATCTGGAATGCCCCGCTTGCAAAAGGACTTTCCGCCTTTGACGTCGAATGGCGAGATGGCGCGACGGGCACGGTTTCGATGGTTAAGATACGTCGTGCGCCGCCGGCTATTAGGATCACCAAGCGCAATGCGGTCGGCTATGTGGTTGTGCGTCCGAAGTCTCCGTTTGAGGTGCCGCTCGGCACAAGGTTACGCGCTTATGCCAGTTCGGAATCGCGTGATGCGGATTGCGGGTACAGCTATGGGTTTCTGGTGATGCATGGCGGCAAAGAGCGTCTGTCGTATTTCTCGAAGTTTGATCGTTTCGGACGTGGCGGGCCGAAGCAGACGCTGATGGCGAACACTCCACCAGGCATGCCTGATGTGAAGTTCGCGCATTTCGAGACAGACTCCACTTCGGGGACTAACGTATATGCGGCCATAGTTGTGGCGGGGGCTCCGTCCGTAAGCATATGGACTAACTGGGGCGTGGAGGACTTCGGGGCGGCTTCGGCATCATGGTGGAAAGCCGTGCGTGAACGTCGGCCTCCAAGGAAAGCCGGGTATGGCGTGGCGATTTCGGACGAGGATTTCGATGCCGGGCTTGCGGCGGATATCGACCACACCGCAAAGGTTGAATGGCGGGATGGCTATTCCAAGTTTATCCTGGACGGCAAGGTGCAGGTGCCTGTGTTCTTCAAGGGGTCAACGTCGGAAGAACTCAAGGGTTTCTATGGCGGAGCGAAGATGGAGGCGGCCGGCATGAACCTTCAGTCGATGGCGATCCGGCTTGGAACGACAAAAGGCCAGACCAAGGGATATTGGTCGAAAGATGGTTTCGATGTGTCCGGTGCTGTGGCCGAAATCAGGAAGTCCATGAAACTTGCGCCTTCCGCACAATTCCTGTTGAGCGTGGATGTCTCTGCCTATCCGGAGTTCGCCGAAGAGCATCCTGACGAAGTGTGGATTAATGATGAGGGGCGGAAGGTGTTCGGACACAACACACATTCTGCGTATTCGCTTCCGAAAGAGATGGATCCTAAGCGCCATTGGTACTGGGTCTCGAACCATTCGCCTGTCTGGCGAGATGCGGTCAACGGGTGCCTTTCGAAGCTTATATCCGAGCTTAGGCGCACGGGGCTTTCGAAGCGCATCGTTGGGGTGCACCTTGCGGGGTATCATGATGCGCAATTCGCGACAGTCCATCCCGACTACTCGAAGCCTGCGATTGCGGGTTTCAGGCGGTGGCTGAGGACGCGCTATTCGTCGGAAGGGGAATTGCGTGGCGCATGGAATGACGACAAGGTGACTTTCTCATCTGCCACGCCTCCCGTCCTGCACGACAGTTTCGGGAAGCGTAATTATTTCTCAGCTGTGCGCGACAGGGCCATAGCGGACTATTCTCTGTATCTGAAGATCGGCCCGTTTCACGTTCAGGAGGATATGGCGCGACAGGTGAAGAAATGCTTCGGTAAGGACATTGTAGTGGTGCGCTACTGCATGAGTCCGTTTGGCGGCACGTGGAATGCCGCTTACGACATAACGCCGTTCGTGAAGTCTGACGCGATTGATATCCTCTGTGCACAGCCAAATTACGGTAACCGCGTGCCGGGCGTTCCGTGTGGGGTGCGCTTGCCGCTTTCCTCGTTCCACCGCCATGGCAAGCTGTATTTGGACGAATTTGACATTAGGACATATGGCGCGTTGACGAGTTGGGAGGATGAACTTGCCACAATTGGCTTTTCGCGCGCAATTGATGACCCGATGTGGTGCTCGATGAACCGCAAGCTCGCCGGCAGGATGTACGCACAGCGCATGGGATGGTGGTATCTCGACATGGCTGGAGGGTGGTTTGAGCCTGATGGCATTGCGGCAGATATCGCCGATACGCTTACCTGCGGACGGGAGCTTGAGAAGCTTGGCGCGGACGGCTGGCATCCCGATGTGGCTTTCGTCTTTGACGAGGAGGGTTCGCTTATGCGGAACCTGATATCGCACTACTTCAACATGGACGAGCAGGTCCTCAACGGCGAACAGTTCGAGATGCTCGCCGGCAGCGGAGTTCCAGTAGACCGTTGGCTTCTTGACGATTGGATGGAGGATCCGTCACTCGCATCCCGCTACAAGACCATCGTATTCGCGGGACTGTATGACCTGGATTCCAATCGCAAACGCATTCTTGAAGGGTTGCGCTCGGGCGGCAGAACGCTTGTGTTCCTCGCGGGAACGGGCGTGTCGCGTGGCGTTGAGGCGTTGGGTATCGAGCTTGGGGAAAGGCCGTTTCCGGCACAGCACGAGGTCAAGGCCGAGTCTGGTGTGCGATGGAACATGAATTCGCTTGCCCATGCGCCTAAGATGGTTTCGCTTCTCGGCGTATCTGGCGGATGGCCATGGCAGTTCCAGAGCCCTCCGCGCCATTATGTGAAAGAGAGCCCTTCGCAAAAGGTGCTTGCCCGCTATACGGAGGATGGGACGGCGGCTGTGGTTGAGAAAATGGATGGGCGTGGTAAGATCGTCTACGTTGCCTCGTTTGGTGGACTGTCCCCGCAGTATTTCAATCATCTGGCCGTGGAGTCTGGTGCGTATGTGCCGGTAGGCAGATTTGGATTGACTGTGGACATGAATGAGAGCTTCATGTCGCTGCATTGTCTGCGCGGTGGAGAGTATGTCATCAGGCCTCCACGTGCAGGAAAGGTGGTGAACATGAAATCCGGCAAGACAGTGGATGCCACGGGAGGAAGCTTCAAGGTTAGGATGACCGCCGGCGAAACTCGCTGGTATCGTCTTAGGTAATGCAAACAAAGGAAAGGAACAGTTGAAATGACAAGACTCGCATTGGCCTTGGCGGCCATTACCGCCATTTCGTCGGTTAATGCCGACATGATGAACAGTGTGGTGCATCGTGGGGACGGCATTGGAAATCTTCCGGAGAATTCCCTTACTGCTGCGATGCTTACCTGGGAGCGGGGATTCATGCCGGAGTTCGACATCCGTCACACGAGCGATGGCGTGTATGTTGCGTTCCACGACCCGACCTATCGGGGAAAGAAGTTTGAGGAATACACGTTCGAGGAGGTTCGGAAAATAGACATTGGGCGTCCTAAGGGTGCAAAGTTCGCGGGCGTGTATCCGCCTACATGGGACGAGGTGTTTGCGACAATGCGCGGCTTCCCCAACAGGCGGATCGTGATGGACAAGGCGGCCGGCAAGCTTGAGGAATGCGCCGCTCTCGTGAAAAAGCATGGCGTCGAGCGGCAGGTCTACTGCTGTGGCGGCGGAACGGGATTCGTCAAGAAATGGCGGAGGCTTGTGCCTGACGGGAAAACACTGGTCTGGGTGTGGACTGGTTTGTGGGGTAATAATCGGGATGTGAACATCCGCGACCCGAAAATCGCGGCTCTCTGCGAATCGACTCTGGAAAAGCGTCTGGCAGAGATGAAGAAGCCCGGTTTCCCGAAGCCGGACATCATCCAGTTCCATGTGCGCGTAGACACCCGTGACGGCAACACGGTTTTCGCCCCAACACTGCCACTTTTGGCAAAGGCCGTGCGCACGGCAAAGGATCTGGGCATAGAAGCTCAGGTGTTCCCATGGACGGAAGGTGATCGTGTGGAAACGTACAAACTCCTATCCAAGGTTGAACCTGATTCGTTTGGAACCGACTATCCGTCAGTTCTCATGGAATACCTTTCACAGTCAGGCAAATAGGCGATGGATTTTAATTACTTCTGCATATTCGGATTCTTCAGTTTCGCTTTCGGTGCGTGCATTGCCAGTTTCCTCAATGTATGCATATGGCGGCTTCCGCGAAACGAAAGCGTCGTAAGGCCAGCCTCGCATTGCCCAAACTGCAACGTCCCCATACGCTGGTACCAGAACATCCCGATACTGTCGTATGTGGCCCTTGGCGGCAGGTGCGCGAATTGCCGCAAGCCGATATCCATGCGCTATGCAGTGGTGGAGATGCTTGGCGGCATCCTGTTCTTCATGGCATTCATCCAATGGGCGATGCCGGCGATGCTTGGGGATTGTCCGGTGATGTGGCTTAAGCCAGTGCATTCCCTGTGTGCTGTCGCTGCGTATTGGCTCGTGATATCAGGATTGATCCTCGGCTCGTTCATCGATCTCGACCATTTCTATCTGCCGGATCGCGTTACCATTGGCGGAATGCTGATAGGCGTACCTGCCTCTGTGCTGATCCCTGAACTGCAGATGGAGCGCACGTGGTTGCCATCCCTTTGCTGGAGCGTGGCGGGATTGGGCTTTGGATTCTTCTTCCTGTGGGGCATGGGTTGGCTGTTCACAAAGATTTTCAGGAAGGACGCCTTGGGGTTTGGTGACGTGAAGCTGATGGGGGCGATAGGCGCGTTTTTCGGCCCTACTGCTGTCCTGTTTGTCCTGATAGTGTCTTCGGTCGTGGGGTCGGTCGTGGGCATTGCGCTTATTGTGAGAGGCAAGGCGAAGCTCGGCGGATTCACTGCCGTGCCGTATGGGCCGTTCATTGCCGTGGCGACATTGGTATGGATGTTTTGGGGTCCACAGCTTGTCGCCGGTTACTTAAGGCTCTTTGCGCGGTAGGAAGAGCTACACCTCAAGCCCGGCTATTTCCGGGACGAGGGTAATTCCGAATCTGCTGCGGACCAGCGCGGCCATCAGCCTGGCAAGGGCGAGTATATCCGACGACGTACACCCGTCGCCCGCTACGATTACGTTTGCGTGTCCGCTCCATACGTACGCGCCGCCGACTTTGAGGGATTTGGCGCCTGCGGCCTCAAGGAGTTTGCCGGCAGGTTGCTGTGGCGAAGGGTTCTTGAATACGCTGCCGCATGTGCGAGGCGGAAACCTGTGCCGTTTGGCGATGTAGTGTGCGGCATCTAAGGATTGTGCCGTGTTCTGGTCTTCGCCGCCGTTTACGCAAGAGGCTTTTAGCGCGACTTCCGTTATCAGACCGGATATGGATGATTTGCGGTATCCGAATCCACAGTCTTTGGCAAGGATCTTCCGTCCATCCGCGATTACGTATTCGATGTGGCTCCCGAAACTGTCCCCGAATGCGCCTGCGTTCATCTTGGCCCATCCGCCAACAGTCCCGGGGATTCCTGCCATGAACGCAAGTTCTGGATGATTCGACAAAAGTGATGATCCAGGCTTCGCCGCGCCGCATTCGGCGGGAGCCTTTACGATGTCGCAATTTGTGGTGCAGTCGCTGAACCAGATGTTCGAGCCGCCGCCTACGATTACGCTTCCGTGTTTGCTGTTGCTTGGGGCGACAAGGCCTTGAATTAGGTTTCCGTAGGAAATGCCGCCAGTGCGGAATAGAGACAGTCTTGAAAGGTCTATCTTCTCGTGGACACCGTTTTGTGGCTTGCCGTTACCTATCGAACGCATGTCATTGACGATCTGAGGAACAAGGTCGATAAGGTCGCCGGCCCCAAGGACCATTATGAGGTCACCTTCTTTGGCGGACAGGAACATGTGCCGCCACGCCTCTTCCGCATTACGGGAAAGTATCAGGTCGCCAACGTTGTCCGGCCTTGCCTTTCTGAACGCAAGGTACAGGTCGGCAATGTCTCCGCCTAGGATCGGTTCCTCAAATGCCGGATATACGGGGATCAGCACAACTTCATCCGCGCCTGATAATGCGGACGGGAATTCGTTCAGCAATGCCTTTGTTCGTGAATACCGATGAGGTTGGAACATAACCCGTAGGCGTTTTGGCTTGAGGGCCTTCGCCATTGAGATGGCGCATGATATCTCCGTAGGGTGGTGCGCATAGTCCGTAAATATGAAAATCGGCGCATCGGAGGATGCATGGTTCGTCGAGAACCCCTGCGGCCATATCCGCTCAAACCGTCGGTCTGGCAGCGATGACAGTACTTGCGGCAATGCGGACGATATTTTGTCATGCGTATGGCCGAGCCGTAGCGCCACTTCGATGGCGGTACGCGCATTGCGTACGTTGTGTTCGCCGAGCACAAGTCCACGCAGTTCAGGCCAGTCCTCGACGTTGAGCTTTGCGGACTCGATTACGCATTTGGCGGCAGACATCGCCTTCTTGTAGCAGTCAAGGTAGTCGGCATATGTCTTGAAATGGTCGGGGTGGTCGTATTCGAGCGATGTGACGACAAGTATGGAGGCGCGGTAGAGTGCGAGGGTGCCGTCCGACTCGTCGGCCTCTATGACGAACTTGCCGGAGCCTACGCCCGCCACTGGGAAATCGCCAGTTTCGCCGCCGATGCACCACGATGGGTCGTCGCCAAGCGCACGAAGAAGCTTTGCGATGAAGGTTGCGGTGGTCGTCTTGCCGTGTGTGCCGCATACCGCTATGCCGTCTGATGCGTTAAACAGCTCGGCAAGCACTTCGCCACGGTATTTGACCTCATGCCTCGCAGGTGCGCCGGCTGGGGCGTCCGAGTCTCGTTCCGCAAGCGATTGCGCGGCGATAAATTCCAGGTTGGTTTTCTGGACTGCTGGCGTAAATACGCATACGTCGGTGTCTGGGGTGATGTGTTCCGGCGAGTGCCCCACATCGACATGTACGCCGTTTGCCTCCAGCCATCTTGTCCTTGGCGTGGAGTGGAGGTCGCAGCCGGATACGTCGCAACCGCTTTTCTTCAGGAGAAATGCGACGCCTGCCATGCCAACGCCGCCTATCCCCGTAAAATGATATTTCCTTTGTCCAATCACGGCGCGTGATTATAGCACAAAGGCATTATGGAGTTTACGTGAATTTGCTGTCGATCCTTTTTCGTGCCAAAACGGCTTTGGTGCGCCAGGCGGCGGGGGATATCCCAAACCTTTTCGTGAAGCTCCTTATCAGGTACTGCGGTGTGGAGAATCCGCATTTGGGGGCGATTTCCGCTATGGAGAGTGTGGATGAGGTCAGAAGATGCTGTGCGCGTTCAAGCCGCATGGTGGCGATCTCGCCCTGTACCGACGTGCCGAGCCTTGATCGGAAGACCTTGTCCACTTGCGTGTGTGACAATCCCACTTGACGGTATATGTCTGATGCAGTGAGGTTGCGGGAAATGTTGCGGTTCATGAATACGAGCGCATCCGAAATCCACTGAGGCTCGATAGGGTAGACCTCCGTTGAGGTGCGTTCAATTACGCCGATTGGATCTACCTGCCGCACGATCCGTTTCGTGGAGAAATGCTGGTCGCCCATGAGCTGGAGGAGCGTGGTCGCCGCGCACCGCCCGATGGCTTCGGCGTCGGGGTCTATGCTTGAGATCATTGGGTTGGACAGGCCGCATACGAGAATGTCGTTGTCGAGGCCGAGGATGGCGACTTCACGAGGCACTGCTATTTTGCGCTGCTTGCAGATATGCACGAGCTGCCATGCGCGAAGGTCGTTCGGACAGAATATGGCGATGGGCTTGGGCAACTGTCTAAGCCAGCGTGCGAGTGCGGATGCGTCCGGCGCTGGCCGCATCTGTTCGTTGATCAGCACCTGTGGGCTGAAGGCATAGTGGGCCGCAGGATCAGGATCGTAGTTTGCGCATTTTATTCCGTGCTTGGCCAACGCACGGGTGAAGGCCGCCCGGCAATACGCCGAGAACCGCCCACCGGCAAAGCCGCAGAAGGCGAAATTCCTGAAACGGCGTTCAAGGAAGTGTTCGGCGGCGAGCGTACCGATGCGCGAGTGCCGCGTCTTCACGATGGCGAAACCATCACGTGGGCGATCGTAATAGACATCCACAATGGGGCGACCAGTTGCGGCGAGCGTCGCAGCGATGCGGTCATTCATGACGCGGGCCACGAACCCGTCGTATCCGCGCAATTCATCTGGCTTGCGCAGCGCGGACGCATCTATGAGATACGGGATGAATGAGCCGGTCTCCCGCGCAAGCTCGGATATGCCTCGACATATGCCGCGTCCGAATTCACGCGTGATCTCCACCAGGATTCCGACTTTCGGTGTTTGCGTCATCTTCATGGCGGAAAGTATATCACATGGTCACGTCCCAGTTGCAAAATGTCTATCTGAAACGGCAAACAGTGCAATTGAAACGGATGGTGCGCAAGTGTACAATTGCGGGCGTTGTTTGAAAAGAGGCGCAAGGCCAAGGAAGGACTTTAGCAATGGAAATCGGAAAGAAAACATGGGTGTTCTCGGATGGCGACCTGCCGCCGCACGGTGATTCGGAGCCGTTCGGACATGAGGCCCTTATGGTTGTAAACAACGGCGAGAAGGACGCGACGATCAAGGTCACGATTCTTTTCGACGACAAGGATCCGAAAGAGGACATCACGCTGCACGTGCCAGCGCGGCGCGTCAAGTGCTTTCGCATGGACTATCCGCTCGGCGACGAGAAGTTCCAGCTTGGGCCGGGACAGACCGCGACGATCCTTGAGTCTGATGTGCCAGTCGTCGCCGTCTACGGACGCCTCGACCGCCGGAAAGACATGGCGTACTATCCCGTGCAGGGCTTCTCCTGCTGAAATCTTTATGATTTATGATTTACGATTTGCGATTTACGATTGCATTTTGCCATTTAGTCATTTTATGATTTGAAACCTACCACTACCAACTACCAACTAAAAGCTAAAAGCTCAAAGCTCCAAGCTAAAACCTACTACTATGTCATACTACAACCAATCTGAAACCAACAAGCGGATCGCCGCCGTGCAGGCGATCCTCGAAAAGAAAAACCTTGATGCCGCGCTCGTCTACTTCGACGAGCTCAACATCGCCAATGGCTGGTACCTGACCGGCTGGTGTGGCCAGTTCGAGAAAGGCTCCGTGTTCGTGCCGCGCAAGGGCGAACCGTGGCTTCTCGGCGGACCGGAGTCCGAGCCGTTTGCGCTCCAGAGCTCGGCAATCAAGAAGATCCGCTGCTTCCCGGTGTTCATGGTGCCGGAGGAAGAGTACCCGAATGCACACATCATCGGCTTCGAGGACCTCTACAAGGAGATGTCCGCAGCCGGCATGCCGCTGAAGCGTATTGGCCTCGTCGGCACAGCCGCGCTACCGCACCAGGTCTATCTGGACTTCCAGAAGGGCTTCGCGGGCGTCGAACTCGTGGACATCACGTCCGACTACGAGGCGATGCGCGCGTACAAGAGCGACTGGGAGCGCGAGAACATGCTCAAGGCAGTCGGCCTCTGCGATCTCGCCTATGACGCGATGCGGGCGAAGATTCGTCCGGGCGCGTTTGAGTTCGAGGTTGCGGCGGCGGGCGAGGCGGTCTGCCGCGCAAATGGTGCGACGAGTTTTGCGTACTCCACCATCGTGGGTTCGGGCGAGCGTGCGAACGCGGTCGTCCCGACAGCCACGAACCGGCAAATGCAGGACGGCGAACTCGTCATGGTCGGCATCGCGCCGCGCTTCAACGGCTACGCGGGCACCTTCGGCGACACGCTTCCCGTGAACGGCGTCTTCACGCAGGACCAGAAGGACTGCATGAACCACCTGCGCGAGGTGATGTGGCTCACGAAGGGAATGCTGAAGCCCGGCGTCTCCGGCAAGGAGATTGACGTGCCCGGCCGCGAATACTTCAAGAAGCACGACCTCTTCAAGTACCTTGTCTGCCCGTTCGCGCACACGATCGGTCTCATGGAGGCGGAACTGCCGTTCTACGGGCCGAATTCTGAGGACGTGCTGGCGCCCGGCATGACGGTCATGGTCGACGTAAGCTTCTTCGGACATCCGAAGTTCAACGGCGCACGCATCGAGACGGGCTACATCATCACGGAAAACGGCTGCAGGCCGATGTCCCCGAAAATGGACGAGTACTTTTCGAAGCCGCTGTGATCTTTAGGTTTTAACACAGAGGCACAAAGTCACAGAGACACAAAGAACGAAAGGTAGGTGACCTCTCTGAGCCACCGTGTCTCTGTGTTAAAAATTATCGGGAACAACCATGAAGATTCTCGTTGGCGCATTTCAGTGCGAGTCGAACACCTTCTCCGCCACGAAAGCGGAGAAGGGCGACTTCTACTACCTCAAGGGCGAAGAGGCGAAGCGGAGGCTTTTCGCCTCGCACCTCTTCGAGGAGGCCGGGTACGAGGTCGTGCCGCTCGTCTATGCGGTCAGCCTGCCGTCAGGCTACGTCACGAGGGCGTGTTTCGACGAGATAATGTCCGATTTCCGCGCCGAGGCCGCGAAGCATCCCGATGCGGACGGCATCTACCTCTACCTGCACGGCGCGATGTGCGTGGAGGGCGGATTCAGCGGCGAGGAGCTGACTGTTCGCGAGCTACGCAAGACGGTCGGCGAGGCGATTCCGATCTCGCTTGACCTCGACTTCCACGCGAACGTCTCGGAGGGGCTTGTCGCGCAGGTGCAGGCGATCAGCGGCTACCGCACGGCCCCGCACACCGACTACGACGAGGCCGAAACGCGTGCAGCTGTGGCGCTGATGAAGGTGTTGGAGGTTGAGAAGTTGAGAGACGCGAAGCAACCCGCAATTCCCCCTACCCGACCCCATTTCTTCCGCATCCGTGTGCAGTTCGCGGACGCCGCGCAGACGAGCGTCGAGCCGTATGTATCGATTCTCAAGATGGTGCGCGAACTCGACAGGGATTCGCGCATCGTGTCTGCGAACGTCTTCAACGGGCAGCCGTGGGTCGATGCGCCATTCATGGGCGCGTCGGTGGTTGTCTACTCGAAGGACGGCCACGAGGCGATTGAGGCGAAGACGAAGGCAATCGCCGACTATTTCGAGGCGCACAAGACCGATCTCACGTTCGGTGTGCCGGCGCTTGCGCCCGAAAAGACACCGGATGCGGCGCGGACGATGGCGAAGCCGGTGTTCGTGAGCGATTCCGGCGACAACACGACGGCTGGCGCGGCGGGGACGAGCGACTGCCTCGTGAAGGTATTCAAGGGCACGGGACTGAAGACGCTTTTCACGTCGCTGTGCGATCCGGAGGCCGTGGCGAAGTTCGCGGATCGTGCGGTCGGACGCGGCAAGATCCTTGGCTTCGTCGGTGAAGAGGCTGGCGAGGGCGTGGTCGTGCGGGACGGCAACGTCGATATAGTATATTCGACCGTCCGCACGTCGTTCACGATGAAGGAGCATTTCGCGGCGATGAATATCGACGTGAAGGACTATGACGTCGTGATCGTCAAGCAGGGCTACCTCTGGCCGGGCGCGGCGGAACTCGCCGCCTCGCAGATCTTCTGCATGTCCCCCGGCATGTCGACGAACGACTTCTCGACCCTGCCGTTCAGGCATCTTGATGGTGACTACTACTACGTGAAGCCGGAATAGGGCATGAGCCTGCCTTTGGCATCCCGTCTGGAGATAGCCGACAACGCGCCGGTGAAGCCCCTTGTCGCACAAGGAGACGGGCGATGAAGTCGGACAAAATTGAGGATGTGTGACAAAACAGTTGGCTTTATGCTATCATATGGCCATGGAACTTAATGTCATTCTGGTGGGGTGCGTTGCGGCGGGAAGCCTTTTCGCGGGGACAAACGTCTGGAACGTCGCCGACCTTAGTGTGCGCGAGACGGATGCGCATGTGGTGGTCTACCCGGAATACCCGGCGGCAATCACGCGCGACGCGGAGTATGAGGTGCAGGTGGAGCAGTTGGGTGTGCGCCGTCCGCTCGTAGTCTACAACCACTGCGAGAAGTCCATTCTTAACAGACGGACCCGTGGTGGGGACGTGAACCGGCGCTTCTGCGAATTTGCCTTTGCCGGAGCTCCCGTGCGTGTGGACATCAGCGTTTCACGTGACGTTTCTTCCTACAAGGTGTTTCCCTCTCGGCACAAATTGAAGAGCGCCTTTAGGGACGGAGTGATTTCCGTGTGGCTGGATCGCCCCGTATATTTCGGCATCCAACTCAACGACTACGACAAGACGATCCTCTCCGTCTTTGCGGATGCTCCCGAGAAGGCTGACGATATTCCGCAGAAGGGGACACCGGGTGTGCTGTTCGTCGAGGGTTGGGTCGATGCGCCTGGCGCGGACGGCTTCCTCGAAACGCCGAAGGACTTGAAGGAAATCTATCTCGCGCCGGGTTCCGTCCTTAACGCCCGTCTCAAGATCACCGCGAGGGGCCTCAAGATGCACGGGCGCGGCATGGTGCTCGACCCGCTCAGCGACATCTTCCGCTACGACC
>CAVJWR010000006.1:46100-56817 GCA_963653155.1 Limosilactobacillus gorillae | reverse complement strand
CCTTGAGACCCCTAAAAAGTCGCAATAGACAGAAAACGAGGGCATATGTCGGAAAAGGCGATTGTTTTCATTGATGGAGGATGGCTCTACAAGTACAGAACAGCCCTTTTCACAAGACTTGGCGAAAACAACTTCGAGATCGATTATGCCAAGTTGCCGCGCATGCTGTGCGAAGACGTTGCAGATGCGCTTGATGAGGATGTTTCGCTGGTGAGGACTCTTTATTTCGGAACAATCCCCTCCTCTCGATCTGGCTACAACACGTCAAAGCAATATTCATTCTACGACTTTCTTGACCGGGCATGCGGCTATGACACGAACATCCACGAGATTGACGTGACACCTGAAGATGTCCGCTCTGCCGGAAGTAGCTGGGTTGATGTTTCGATAGCGACAAACCTGGTGTACTATTCGTCGCTTCCGTGCATAATGGACATTGCGATAATAGTAAGCGACAGCATTGACCTGCTTCCCGCAATTCGTCGGGCAAGATCCTTGGGGAAGCGTGTACAGCTTGTCGGAGTCCGCCATCCCCCTTCCGATTCAACCGAGCCTCGCATTGGAGATTTCCCTCCCATATGCCTGGATGATCATGCGGCAGACATAAGGCTTGTAAGGGAGCTTGTAAAGCGCATCTGCAAGCAGTGCGGACGCGAGGAAGAGACCACATGGGCCGGTGCTGAATTCTTCTGCGACAAATGCAGAGGACGCCACAGAAACTCTTGAGCCTCTGTAGCGTCCCTCATTCAATCCCGCCAAATGGCGGGATATTTCAATGCGTCAATCAGCCTTGAAGAGCTTCATCACCCTCTTCACATCGTCGGCAATCGCGCCTGTCACGCATGTTGCGACGTCGTGGAACTGAAGCCCTTCCGGGATGCGCTTCACGATGTCATATACGCCCTTTCCACCGGCGAGGGCTCCATACGTGTAGTAGTTGATCTTACGAATGCCCTTGCTTATCGCCTGGTGGTAGTCATCGGCGGAAAGGCCGGAGCCTCCATGCATCACAAGCGGAAGATCGCCGGTGGACTTTCTGACTTCATCAATCACGCCGAAAGAGAGCTTAGGGGTCGTCTTGTATACTCCATGGACAGTCCCGAAGGAAATCGCCAAGGCGTCAACTCCGGTTGTCTGGACGAATCTGGCGGCTTCATCAGGCTTGGTGTAGAAGTCTTCCGGCGTATACTCCTTCAGTTCACCATTGAAGTTGTGCGGCATGGATCCAAGTTCCGCTTCGGTAGTGGCACCAAGGGCATGCGCGGTCTTTGCGACGAAAGCCGTAGCCTTCATGTTTTCCTCATAGGGAAGCGCAGAGCCATCGAACATCACGGACGTAAAGCCCATGGCCAACGCCCTAAGGCAAATCTCGATAGAATCCCCATGGTCGAGATGCACCGCCACAGGCGTCTTGGCGGCACGGGCCAACTGGATCATTATAGGCCCGGCAACGGCAAGCGGAATGTATTTCTCATGCGCTGGCGCATGCTGCAATATAAAAGGTATGCCCAATTCCTCTGACGCCCTTATTGCGCCCATTGCGGATTCAAGTGACGCGCAGTTGAACCCGCCTACGGCATAGTTGCCCTTTACGGCATCCGCAAGGATTTCCTTCATACTTACAAGCATTGTTTTAGCCTTTCATTTACTTTTGATATTGGTTGACACAAAGCCATTCCACACACTAGACTTCAGTGCGCCTGTTTATCGCGCGCCGCAACGTCAGGGGATCGGAATAGGATACTCCAGAATCGGCCGGAAGGCCGAAAGCAAGACGGGAGACACGCACTTGTGTTCCGATATTCGCCAGATACTCTGCCAGATATCCGGCGGTGGCATCCCCTTCAATGTCCGTTGACACCGCGATGAGGACTTCCGAGAACCGTTCACTCAAGACCCTGTCGCCAAGTTCCTTGAATCGCAACTTGTCTGGGCCAATCCGATGGGTTGGCGACAATTTCCCGCCAAGGACATGGTATCTGCCCCTGAATGCGCCAGAAGCCTCTATCGGCAATATGTCGGCAGGCTCTTCGACAACGCATACCACAGCGCCATCCCTCAACGCATCAACGCACAACTTGCACGGATCCTCATCCCGAACCGTAAATGCTCCGCAACGAGAGCAGCACACAACCGAATCGCGTGCCGTCTTCAACGCCCATGACAATGGCTCAAGAAGCCTAATCGGCTCTCTGAGCAAGGCAAGAGCCGCCCTTGAGGCAGATCGTTTCCCAAGGCCAGGAAGCTTTGAGAGAATCCGCGTAAGATCCTCAATCGGAGCGATCATTTACTTGCCGAAGAGGCCACCCATTCCCCCTGCCTGCATGACTTTGGCCATGTGTTCCTGGGTTGTCTTCTTTACACTCTTCAGCGCACCATTGACTACGTTGAAAAGCATCGTCTCGAAACGGTCGTGCTTGCCAGCCGCCACCTCAGCCCACGTCTCGGGCGAGATGCTGATTTTTGAGATCGTGAAATCGCCCTTGGCCGTTACGGTAATGCCGCCGTTCGAATAGTCTACGCTGATCTTCTCTATCTCCTGCTGGATGCGCTTCGCTTCTGAACGCATCTGCATCGCCTGTTTCACTTGATCAAAGATACCCATTATTATCCTTTATTTCTTTCTTTTCAATATATGTGAATGCTTTAGCTGAACGACCGACCGGAAAGTTCCTCGTATGCCTTTACGTATATCTCCCTCGTACGGTTGATTACGTCATCTGGAAGCACAGGTCCCGGCGGCTGATGGTTGAAATTGATGGAATCGAGCCAGTCACGCACGAATTGCTTATCCAGTGACGGAGGATTTTTCCCCACGGAATACAGCGCCTTGGGCCAGAATCGCGATGAATCCGGCGTAAGCACCTCGTCTGCAAGGATAAGTGATCCATCCGTGTCAATTCCAAACTCGAATTTAGTGTCGGCAATTATCACGCCATGCTCAAGCGCAAAATCCGCCGCCTTGGTGTATAGGCCGATTGTCGCATCCTTGAGCAACTTCGCGGTCTCCGCCCCAACAAGCGCTTCGGTTTGCCTATAATCGATAGCCTCGTCATGTCCGCCAATGGCCGCCTTTGTGGTCGGGGTGAATAGCACGGCATCAAGCTTGGATGCGTTCTGATAGCCTTCACGGAGCCTTTCGCCATTTACGGTGCCGTGCTTTTGGTATTCCTTCCATCCAGATCCTGTGAGATATCCGCGAGCAATGCATTCCACTTCAACCATCTTCACCTTCTTGACAAGCATGGAGCGCCCACGGAGATCTTCCTTGTACGGCTGCAGTTCGTCCGGATACTCATCCACGTTGGCGGTGATGAGGTGATTCTTCATTCCAAGGAAATCCATCCAGAAAAGCGAAAGCTGGTTCAATACCTTGCCCTTATCCGGAACACCGCACGGAAGGATCACGTCAAACGCGCTTATGCGGTCCGTAACGACCATGAGCAATTTGTCGCCAAGATCGTATACATCGCGAACCTTGCCGCTTTTGGACTGAATACCCGGAATTTCGCATTCCAGCAAAGCATGGTTTTTATCGTACTTCATCAGTGCAGATACCTTTCAATAGTTTCTGTATTATACCATAAACGCCTAATCGAGTATGCGGTCGTAATTGCCCCCGCCCTCCCCGGATTCACCGGCGTCGCCGGCATCTACGGCCCGCATTGGCTTGGCCTTTGGCCGTTCCCCGAACAGTACTGTGCCGAGTCGCAACCAGGTGGCCCCCTCTTCGACGGCAATCGGGTAGTCGCCGCTCATCCCCATGGACAGGCGGGGAAACTTTGCGCCGAACTCAACTTCCATCGCATCGCGAAGTTCCCGGAGACCGCTAAAGCATGGACGGGTCTGCTCAATTTTCTCCTTGGGAAAGAATGGCGCCATTGTCATGAATCCCTCAAGGGTCAATGACGGGCATTTGGACATGATGTGCTCGACCGCCATTGGCACATCCGAAGGCTTCATGCCGTCCTTGGATCGCTCACCTGAAGTGTTTACCTCAAGCAGGATGCGAGGTCGCTTCCCGATTTCGGCTGCGACACTCTCGATCTTGTCTATCAGGGGAATGGAATCCACAGAATGGAAGCATTCGAACAGTTCTATGGCATGGCGCACCTTATTGCGCTGAAGGTGGCCAATCAGATGCCATTCCGGACCAGATACCGAAAGCGGCTGTTTCCACATCGCTTCCTGCACCTTGTTCTCCCCAACGATCCGCAGTCCGGCATCCCACGCTTCACGAACAACTTCGGCGCCATGGGTCTTTGTGACGGCTATGATCTCCACGTCAGAGACATTCCTGTGCGCACGTTGGCACGCAACGGAAATCCTGTCCCTTACGCCTTCCAATATAGAAGAGAGCTCTTGCATGTCGGGCCGTCAATTCTATTTCTTGAGATTGAAATGGGGCAAACGCGTCAGAGGAGTCTTGACCGTAATCGTCGTGGGGCCAGTCACCTCGCTGCCATCGTCGGCAACCCACTTGCCGGGAGGAATCACCACCTTGCGTTCTGTTTGCCCTTTCTCAACTACGGGAGCCACGAGCAGATCGTCCCCCATCATGAACTCATCGGATATCTCGCTGTAGCCAATCCCCGGAAAGTTGTATTCGAGGTTTCTGAGCATCGGCTCGCCCGTATGTCCACTCTGGCGGGCAAGCTCCACGAACTTCTTGGCGTATTTCTGCCTGAGCGCGACGACTTTCTTTATGATCTGCTGTTTATCCTTGTCAAGTACGCGCCACGGCGATGCGGAGAACTGCATCATCGGACAAAGCGCATGCACCTGCGCCGAACGGACGTAGAGTTCTGGATCGAACTCGCTGCCAGGCAGAAATGCCACCCATTGACCACCGCCGATCATGTCAGGACACATGAAAGGATGTCCGAGCAGTCCGCCGGCAATCATGTCTGGAACCAGCTTTTGCAGGTCTTCCCAGCTGTGCCTCTTGTCATGAAGGCGCTCCACCACGGGCTGCCCCTGGAACCGCCAGGTGTTGCGGTATTCGCATACAGGGTATTCAAGGGCAAATTTGGCGTAAGACAAAACCTGTTCTCCACTTGTGGCATCCTTTTTGGCGCAACGGTATCCACGCGAATAGTGCGGCGTGGCTCCGCCATCAAACTTAAATCCGTCCGCGCCGTAATCGCGGACAAGCCTGTCAAGCTGTTCTTTGAACCAGGCATGTCCATTTGGGTGAGTGAGGTCGAGCAGTGCCGAATAGCCGTTCCACCACCTTGATGCGGCTGGAGCTTTGCCATCTGCGTTCAGGAGGAATCCGCCCTTCGTCGGATATCCCTTGACGTCATCGGGATTGCGTCCCCATGCAATCCTACGGAAAGACGGCGTATCCATGCTTACCCAAGGGCACACCCAAAGTATGACCTTGTACCCCATTGCGTGAAGCTTGTCCATCATCCCCTTGGGGTCGCTGAAGCGGGCAGGATCGAACCGCCAATCGCCATATCCGGCCTGCCAAGTGTCGTCTATCATCAAGACGCCGGGCGGCAAACCATTGTCCAGCATCGATTTCGCGTAGTTGAGGATGTCCTTCTCATTCTGGTGGTACGTAAGCTCAATCCATGTGTTGTATTGCGGCGCGGAGAAGAACAGCAAGTCTGGTGTTTTGCCGTCGGATGGAAACCATGTGCCAGACGCATGCCTGAACGCATCACGAAGCGTCTTGCCCGGCTGGCGCATGATCGGCTTGGAGGTCGCGCATTCGACGGTGATCGTTCCGTTCGTTATCCTTATCGATGCCTGATCGTCACACCAGATCACCCTTCCCTTGTCGGAAATCAGCATCGATGCCGATTGGTTGGAGTAGTTGTCCTTGCACAGATCCATCGTCAGGCTGGTACCGGACGTGAATGGCATCTTCGTGCCAAAGTAGTTTGCAGCCCCCCACCATTTCTCGTTGTTCAGCATCGTTACGTTCAGTACGTCGGCAAAGGAGCCGACAGACACCGCCACAAACATGGCAGAGAAAACAGCTTTCATTCCATTTGTTTTCATATACGCATTACCTTTCGATTCACGATTGCATTTTTGCCGAAGCATACCGGTCATGGTTTGCGAAATCCTTTTCTATCAGAATGTCGCAAAAGCCATAGTCAAACAGCATATGCCGCAAAGCCTCTCCTTGCCCCTCGCCTATTTCGAGGAAGATTGCGCCGCCTGGCCGCAACACATTCATCGCATCGCCCACGAACGCATCGTAGTAGTCCAATCCTCTTTCGCCGCCGACAAGTGCCGTTTTCGGCTCGAAATCGCGTACCCTTGGATCCAGCTCTTCGTATTCGGAGATGGATATGTATGGCGGGTTTGACACTATGATGTCAACGGATTCCGGCTCAAATTCATCGAGTCCGTCAGCGACCGCGAACTTCACCCTGTCATCGAGTCCGCATAGTCTGGCGTTTTCCGTCGCCAACGATACCGCATCGGACGAGACATCCGTGCCAAGGAAAATCCCGTCGTCAAGCTCTTTGGCAAGGCTAAGTATTATACACCCGCTTCCTGTGCCAAGATCGACGATGAACGGTCTGCCGGGCGCAGACGATGCGGAGGCAGCCCCCTTCACGTGCCTTATCACCCGCTCAACAAGTTCCTCGGTCTCCGGTCTGGGGATCAAAGCCCTTCTGTCGCACTTCAGCGTAAGCGAACGGAAATCCCATTCGCCGAGCACATACTGTAGCGGCTCTCCGCCCGAAAGCCTCACCATGGCTCGGCGCATCGCGTCAAGGTGATTCTCCCGCACCTGCTCCTCTTCATGCGAAACGATGAAGCCCCGTCCGCATTTTAGGAGTCTGGCAGCCAGCAACTCGGCGGCAGACTGCGCATCCGGCACGTCATGTTGCCGAAGATACGCCTCCGTGAGGCCAATGATGTCCTTCCAGGTCTTCAATAGCGTCAGAACGGCAGGTCTTCCGTGTCACCGGCGAGCACATCGGCAGGAACGTCGGCAGGCTCCGGCATCGGTTCCGTTGAAGTGCCGTCCGCATCGAGCAGTTCAAGGTTCAGTGCCGTGAGATCGGTGAAGTAGCGGTTCTTGCCCGTCTTGGGATCCTGCCACACGCGGCCATCTATCGCAAAGCGGACCTTGGCGCGCTGGCCCTTCTGCACCTTGTCGAGTTTCGCGGTGTTGTCCTTCTTGAACGTAAAGGCAATGTGGTTGGGGTATTTTGTCTGCACGTCATTGTCGTCGGTCAGCACGAGATCCCGTTTCGTGAATCCGCTTGAAAATGTCTGCAGCTCGCAGACGGTCTCGACGATGCCCGTGTATTCATAGATGGCTTGCATTTTGCTGAATTCCTCGCTTGATCATGATTGTTGTCTTAAATCTGCCCTGAATGCGTCAGTGCCTGAAACTGCGCTGTCCAGTAAATACCATCGCGACCCCTGCATCGTTGCAGCAGTCGATTACGTCCCAGTCACGGATGGCGCCACCTGGCTGGACGATGGACGTGATGCCCTCGCGGATGCCGACTTCCGCACCGTCTCGGAACGGGAAGAACGCATCGGATACCATCGCGCATCCAATCAGCCCACCCTTTTCCGCACGCGTCTGTTCCATGATCTCGGCCTGCTTCCTTGCGCCGTCTTCCTCGCCGAACACAAGCCGCAGATCGTTGTATGGCTTCTGGTACTTCTGCCATGCGATCCAGTCCGCATGCTTCGTGTAGGCCTTGTCCCTTGCGATCTCCGCCACGCCTACGCGATCCTGCTCGCCTGTGCCTATTCCAACGGTCGCCCCCTCTTTGACGTAAAGCACGGAGTTGGATGTCACTCCTGCCTCGACAAGCCAGCCGAAGACCAGATCTTCATATTCCTTTGCCGTTGGAAGCCGCTTGATCTTGTGCTCTTCATAGGACACCGCCCCCGTAGCCTTGTCCGTTATCTTGCGGTTGCAGTATGCCGGCAGGAAGTCTTCTGGCCTACGCGCATTTGCGCTGAACGACGTCTGCACCACGATGCCACCATCTATCAGGCTCTTGAAATCGACCACATGCTTGGCGACAAACTCGGTGAGGCGCGACATGTTGCGGATCCTGAACACGCGCAGGTTCTTCTTTGCGGCAAACACATCCATCACGCCTGCCGCAAAATCGGGGGCGACAACCACTTCGGCATAGTTCTCGCATATGAGCTTCGCCGTCTCGATGTCGCACTCCCGGTTGAGGGCAATCGCTCCGCCGAACGCGGCAAGTCTGTCGGCCTTGTTCGCGCGGTAGTACGCCTCGGCAAGCGTGGATCCGGTGGCGACGCCGCAGGGATTGTTGTGCTTGACGATTACGGCGCATGGCTTGTCCATCAGATAGCGCAGGATGTTGAGCGCATTGTCCGTATCGGTGACGTTGGTCTTTCCGGGATGCTTGCCGCTCTGCAGAAGCTCAGGCACGGACGCAAGGTATCTCCCCGGCTGGACCATCTCAACATCGCCAAGCGCAAGGTTGCCGTTCACCAGCCTGTATAGGGCCGCACCCTGTCCCGGCTTCTCGCCGTAGCGCACCCCCTTCTTCTCGCCGGCGATGTCCCAAGTGACCTTCTCGTAGTGGAGGGTTTCGCGCTTGGCGCCATCAATGAACGAAATTTCCATCGCGGGCGCAAAATTATCCGCCTCAATGGTCTTGTACGCCTCTTTGAGATCTTTCACCTGCAATTCCCTCCGTTTGCCAGTCCGGCGGACACTTTCCGCCAACAAAACTTTGCATATTATAGCATATTTCGACTGAGCGCATTTGACGCCAGCCCTCAAGGCAGGGCTACGATATTGCCGCGAGTATTTCCGGCAGAAGCTGCTTCTTTCGCGAAAGTACGCCGGGAAGAAGCCATGTGCCGTCTTCTCCGAGGCGATACGGCAAAGCACGCCGCACGGAATCCGCGCCACTGAACAGCAGTTCCGAATAGCCTTGCACAGGATCTGTGACCATAAGCGCCATGAAGTCGAGTCCTTCGCTCTTCACCCGTGCATCCATTGCGGCTGAAAGGGCCTGCGTCTGGCGATGGAAAACGGCGAGATTAGATTCCTCGATTTGGGCGAGCGCAAATTTCATGCCGCTCTCCGAATACGTTTTCGAATCGCTTGCGATGGCGGCTTCTGCGGACATCGATGCGAGGGGCGAGGCCACCGATGAGAGGCCCTCGAATATCGACGCCGCCGTCTCTCCGCAGATTTTCTCAAGCCAGCCGCACATCCTGCGATCTGTCTCAGTGGTCGTCGGCGACTGGAAAAGGAGCGTATCGGCGACTATGCCGGCAATGAGCACTCCGGCCATCTCTCGCGTCGGCCGTTCCCCAACGCCACGGAACATCTTTGCGACGAGTGTGCACGTTGAGCCTACGGTGTCAGCAGTGTACTTGATCGGGTCGCGTGTGGCAGAGAATGCCATGCGGTGGTGGTCTACGACCTCTACTACAGGAATCTCTTCTAGGCCGGGTATGCCCTGCTCCGTCTCGTTGTGATCCACGAGAATCATGCGGAACGGAGGCTCTTCCGCAAACGCACGCTTCAGGAACGTGCCGAGAAGAATCCCATTCTCGTCCACTACCGGAAAATGGTTGTGCGGGTTCTTCAGCACGGACTTGCGGATGTCGTGCACACGGTCGGTATCGACGAGCGTCTGTGCGCAACTGTGAAGCGGCGCATCGCCAACAGGCATTGAAAGGTCTGATTTAGCAATGAAGAGCGAAAGGAGCTTGGCCGGAGAGAGCATCCCGGCGAACTTGCCGTCCGCAGAATGGACCGGCAGCGACGACTCGCCGCTCGCCTCAAGTATCTTCAGTCCCTCAACGAGCGGCTGCGTCGCGTCGATCATCGGGAGCGTCGTGTCCATGATGTCCTTGACGCGCACATAGACGTCGCGCTTTGCCCTCAGCGGCTTCAGCTTGAAGTGGTCAAACACCCATCGCGCCTTGTCTGGGAGGATTCCGGCACAGATCGCCTCGGTGTCGTCAGCCCCGGTACGCCGCCGAAGATCTGCGAGAGCATATGCGCTCATTACCGAATCGACGTCTGGATTGCGATGTCCACAAACAAATGTCTTCACAAAAATCCCTTTCGTTGCCGAATATTATATCATGCCGTCATATCACGTAGCCCGAATCATCGGCGGCACGGATCAGAAACCGGGAAGATCAAGCTGTCCGGCAACCGTCACCTTTCGCCCGTTGTCGAGAGAGGCATCGGATGTATCGTAAACGACGAACTTGAAGCCTTGAAAGCGTTTCACGAGTTCTTCCCTTATGTAGTCCGACACGGCCTTCACGTTTCGGGCATCATCGTCGGAGAATCCTACGGACACGGGTCTACCCAACCCGCCAGTGCGCTTCAGCACGTGGAAGACATGCTCCACGAAATCCCTGATGGCGAATTCCTTGGCGAGTTCCGGACGCTCGGCGGACGATGCCTCCGCATACTTCCCTCCGAAATCGCAATCGGACTCCAGTTGCCTGAAGAAGCCGGGATTCGTGACGGCATGGTATCGGCACATGGAGAGGTAGTAGTCAAGTTCCTCTTCATCGCTGCCGAAATCGTTCTTCTTGTCCAGCCACCAGCGGTATCCGCGAAGCGAGCGCATCATGGACACGCGTTCGTCATCAGTCAGGACTTCATCGATGAAAATCTTCACGGCCTCGCGCAATGTTTCCGGCGCGTGCCCCCTCGCCGTCACGATGGCGAAGATGCGTCCCTCTCGCAATGGGTTGCGTAGCGACTCGA
>CAVJWR010000006.1:44279-46090 GCA_963653155.1 Limosilactobacillus gorillae | reverse complement strand
CTTTTCGCCGTCCCGGATGCGCTGGAGCGCCGCTTTTGTGTCGCGTATGAAGGATACGTCCCCAGATTCGGCGTCCACAACGTCGCTGAATTCCTTGAACGCCTCCTCACGTCCGCCGGGCGGCAACCTGTAGCGGGAGTCAGTGCGCACTATGGCGAACACGCTCGTCGAGACCTCCACAGGATGCCAGTTCCCGTCATCGCCACGCTCTTCGAGGTGTATCTTCGTGGGCATGTGCAGAATGTTATCGTCCCAGTCGAATATGTAGTACTTGAAGTCGCGCGTTGCGACATCGTAATTTACGTCAGGCCGGTATAGTTCTGTCTCCAGCATGGGCTACCTTACCATAACAGTCTCCACCATCACCCCTGGGGAATCGACAAGAGGACGGCCGTTTCCATCGGTGAGCCACCTCGCGGTGCCGTCCGGACGGATCACGCCGCTAACGCCTGAATTTCCGACACGCACTATCGGAAGTCCCGTCTCAATCGCCCTGAGCACGGCCTGTGACGCATGCGCCTCCGCCTCCGCGCTGTTGGAGAACCAGCTGTCGTTCGTGATCAGCACAATCATGTCCGCCCCCATGCGTTTCGCGGACGCCGCCAGTCTCGGATCCGTATCCTCATAGCATATGAGCGGAGCTATCCTCACCTTGCGGCCATCGCGCGTGGTGAACTCGAACAGCTTGGGTTCGCCCGCATAGAGGGACACGCCTATGGGCGAAAGACGCTGAAGTGCCGGCAACCACTTGTCGAACGGTATGTATTCGCCGAAAGGCACAAGATGCTGCTTGTGGTACACCTGCGTAGAGACCGTCCCTGTTGAGGCATCCGCAGAATAGAGCGCAGTCGCATTGTACGTGCGGTTCGAGACTACATCGTCACCACCCGCGATCAGAGCCTTCGCCCCAGAACGGATCAGGAACTCGCGGGCGACATCCTGCGCACGAAACGAACGCACCTGCCCGAACTCGGCCATCGCGGACTCCGCGAAGACCACGATGTCGGGCTTGGCGGCGGCGGCCACATCGACCAGTCCGGCAAATGCCTCATAAGGATCCTCGCGTCCTCCAGACCTGAATACGCAAGGTGCATTCCTCTGCACGAGGGCAATCCGCACATTGACGGAACCGGCATCGGCTTGCATGGAATCAGCGACGATCCTGCCGCCTATGCATTGGCAGATGAGGATGGCAAGCAGCGGAAGCCCCGTCTCACCCATCTGCGCGAGCCTGCGCCGCACACGCGATACGCCGCCCTTCGCAACGCCGTTCCCGAAAAGCGGGGCGGCGATGCGGATCAGCAAGGTCGCAAACACGCCATTCAGCAGAACCACAAGCGCCGATACGAGATATACGCCACCGAAACGCGCCGGTGCGGCAAAGGATGGCATTGACGCAAATGCCGTTCCGAGGAAGTTCCACGCGAATCCCGTGAACAGCGTTGCGCGAAGGTATTCGCATCCAGCCCACAAAACAGCTTCAGCGAAGATGCACGGCAGGGACGGCACCCCATGTCTGCGATGCCCCCTAGACCACATCAGCGATGCGAGATAGCCAAACAGCGCAAAGTATGCGGCGCATGCGGCGGAAAGCGCAAACCAGCCGAGGACCACAAGCGGCCATGGCCCGTTGTTCTTTATTATCGCAGGCATCCACGATAGCGAAAGCACCCAATACGCAAGACCGAACAGGAAACATACGGTCGCGCTCCGCAAGGGTGATGTCAGCCTCACCACCGCAAGGATGGGGACAAGCGCGACAAGTATCGCGAACACTTCGGAATGCGGAGGATATGCCGCCCAGAGCAAAA
>CAVJWR010000006.1:29406-44269 GCA_963653155.1 Limosilactobacillus gorillae | reverse complement strand
GGGCCGACACTGCTGCGGCAAAGCCGCACAGAACATTCTTCCTGCCCAAAGTGAAGCCCACGCCTACGAAACCCTCAGGAGGAAATGGTTCTTCTTTCCGCTGCGGAGGACGGCAACGCGTCCGCCCACCAGATCGCCATCGGAAAACGTGCGCTTGTCGTCAACCTTCGATCCGTTAAGCGCCAATCCGCCCTGAACGGCCATGCGTCGCGCCTCTCCGTTCGACTTGAACATTCCTGCCTGCGATGCCACCATGAACACCGGCTTGCCGAGGACTTCGCCTTTCGGAAGCGTTGCGGACTTCACATCCTTGAATATCGTCTCAAGCTCGGCGGCGCTCTTTCCCTCTACCGAGCCGCCAAAGAGGGTACTTGTGGCATCCTGAGCAACCTTCAGCCCCGCCTCGCCATGGACAAGCACGGTAAGCTCTTCCGCCAAAGCCTTTTGCGGGATCCGCGCCTCAGGATTCGCCTTCATCTGCGCTTCGAGCGACGCTATCTCCTCCAATGGCTTCAGCGAGAACACCTTCAGGTAGCGTATCACATCCTCATCCGCCGAACGGAGAAAATACTGGTACCAGTCATATACAGATGTCATGGACGCATCCATGAACAGCGCATTGCCCTCCGATTTGCCGAATTTCCTGCCGCTCGCGTCAAGGAGAAGCGGGAATGTGAGGCCATATGCCGTCTTGCCGCGCATCCGGCGAACAAGGTCCGTGCCGGCCGTGATGTTGCCCCACTGATCCGCCCCTCCGACCTCGACAGTGCATCCATACTTGTCGAACAGGTGCAGGAAGTCGTTCCCCTGAAGTATCTGGTATGAGAATTCCGTGAACGTGAGAGCCCCTTCCGATGCCTCAAGGCGCTTTTTCACCGACTCCTTTGCAAGCATCTGCGGGACGCGGAAGTTTACCGCCACATCGCGCAGGAACGCTATGGCCGAAAGACCCGAATACCATTCGTAGTTGTCGACCATCACCGCCGCATTCGGGCCATCGAAATCAAGTATGCGAGAAAGGTTCTCCCGTATCCCCCTCTTGTTCTCTTCGACCTTCTCCACCGTGAGCATATTGCGCTCTGCGCTCTTCCCCGAAGGGTCTCCAATCAATCCGGTGGCGCCGCCGACCAAGGCTATCACCTTGTGTCCGGCAAGCTGGAGCCTGCGTAGCATCATGATGGATACGAGGTTCCCGGCCTGGAGCGAGGCTGCGGACGGATCGAAGCCGCAGTATATCGTTTGCGGAGTGTTGAGAAGATCTGCTATCTTTGGATCGGTGGCGGTCTCCACGAGACCGCGAGCTTCAAGTTCTTCAAAGAGGGTCATGCTTTACCTTGTATATTTCTGCTTTTTATGCGAGTATTATACCACAAATGCGGCAACATCTTTTAGGCAGATTCCTTGGTACGCATTCACCCCGCATCGCATCACTGCAAGGACAGCACCTGCTTGCGACTGAGAAGCGCATTGCGCAAGGCATCGTAGTCGATATCCTGTACGGCACGACATCCATTCCAGTACAGTTGCGCGACGGCAGCCCCGGCGGCATGCCCAAGCGCAAAGAACGCAGGTTCCATGCGGATTGACCCAAATGCCATATGAGAGGACGAGAGACACACCGGAACAAACAGGTTGGAGCATTCGCCCCGCTTCGGGACGATTGCGCCGTAGTCGATCGGGTACGGCTTGAATCGTTTGAACGGCTTTCCCGGCGGATTCGCGGAATAGTCCTCGATGTTCCCCTCATTCTTCACGAAACCGTTTGCATCCACATATCGGCGGACGTTGTGGGAATCCATTCCGTACGCTCCCATCGCTATCGGACGCGGAGCCACAACTTCTCCCCGGCAATTGTGTTCCGTCATCACGTATTCCCCGATCATCCTACGTGCCTCGCGCACATAAAGCTGATGCTGCCATCCGTCACCGCGTTCGCCTACAAACTCGTCCTTGCACGTACCCCAGCGCGAGACCTCGTTGCGGATTTTCGCCGGCACTCGCGGATTGTTCGCGAGCGTCCACATCAGCCCCTGCTGATATCTGAGATGATCTTCCTCGATCTTTGCTCGTTCCGCATATGAGGCTTCCGGATAGTTCCAGTTGCCGCCTATGAAATCCGTGGAGAAGCCGCAACGGTTGTTTGTATCCGACTTTCGGTTAGGCATCGGCGAATGGAGCCAGGGTTCCCCGTTCTTCGCGACAGGCGTTGGCTTCAGCGCATCCTTTTCGAGATTGCGCAAAAGCAGCTCGTAGTCGAGTTCACTGTAGCCGACTGGTTTCTTGAACGGAATGCGGTTTTCGGGAACGTCCGTAAGGCACATCCGGTAGCAGTAGGCCTGAACGCGACGGTCGCCCGTGCCGTCCGGCTCAGGACAATCCTCCGCCACGCCCGGCAGCAGCCCTGATGACGGATCGTTCGGCTTCACATATGCGCTCACCCCATCCGCAATCTGGTGGTTCCTCATGAGATGGCGCTGGATGCCGCTTATGGTCTCGCCATATACGTCGTTGCCCTCACGGCCTACCATGTATGAAACGCCCGCCGCCGCCATGAGATCGCCCTCATACGTGCAATCCATGAAATAGTCGGCCTTGTAGATGGTGCCGTCCTCAAGGCGAATGGACTCTATCTTTCCGTCCTTCGTGACGACGCCTCCCTTTGAGCGGTCAAGCCTGGCATTTGTCCTGACGAATATCTTCCAGTCCCTCATCCAGAAATCAAGTACCGCCTCGGCTGCGGATGGCTCAAACGTCCACATGGAGTCCTCGCCGCTTTCCCAACAGGTCTTGCCTCTCGAACGGTACTCCGACCTCTTCTGCCATTTCCACGACGAATCTTTCTCATAATAGGCCTTGATATCCTGATAGAACTTTCTGGCAAGTCCTCCGAACGCGGCCTTGTTGCCGATGTCTGTCTGCCCCAGCCCGCCAGTGGTGAGTCCGCCTATCTTTGGCGACGGCTCAAGCAATATCGGCTCCATGCCGCGTCTGCGGGCCTCTACCGCCGCAGCAATGCCAGCAGGTGTCGCCCCGTATATGACAAGCTGGTGTCGATCCCCGTTCCATATCCCAATTGCCTTCTCAACGAGATCGCAAGCCTCCAGTATCTTCGCGCGGTGCGGCTCCCCGTAGGAACGCGCCCATGGTGCCATGAGGAAGCCTTTCACGTGGGCGCGATCCAGATGCGTCTTCGCGAAGCGCACCAGCACCTCCAGGTTTTTCGGCTGCCTGTAGTTGCTCGCGCACAGGATGTCATCGTATCCGGCTTCGTCAAGTTCAAGGAATCCCAAAGGACCTGCCCAGGATTCCGGCCAGTCGCGCTTCTGTATCTCATCTTCGTTGCGAACCATGTTCTGCATGAAGAAGTAGTGCCAATTGGACTGCATCACACGCTTTGGCATGTGTTCAAGGAACTCCTTGTGGTGTACCCAGTTGATGTCACTCCAGCACCAGGCCTTCGAGCCGTTCCGCTCCACCTCCTTCACGTAAAAGAGGAAGTCGTGCCACCAAAGTTCGCCTTGCCGCGACACCACAAGCCTATCCTTCTTCTGGGCAGACATCCGTTCCTCGTCCATGCCTATGTGAAAGAGCCTTGGGCGCCCGAATATCTCGCAGACGTCACGAATGAGATCGGCGCAGACCTTGTAGTACGTGGGCGACGACACCATTCTGGAATAGTCCTTGAGCCACGCATCGTGCTTCGCCGAGAAGTTGAGCTTCGGTATCGGTTCGAGGCCGAGAGACCGTAGCCTCGCCAGTTCCCTTTTCATGCGCTCCGGCGACCAGCTGCCTTCTACGGCAAGTTCCGAATGGCTGGGGTACACCATCCCTTCGCCAAGGTCGATCAGGATCGTATTCACGCCCTTTTTCGCGGCATAGGCCGTGACCTCGTTCCACAGGTTGTCGTCGGTCCTGTTTCTTGGGGCCGCATACCGGTCCACGTCATCAGGCTCCGGTTCGCCCCAGAGCGGTGCCTCCGCCCACATGTTGTGGCCGAGCTGGAGCATCAGCCCCCACATGAACTCGTCCTTTGCGCATGCCGTCAGCGACAAGGCTGCGCACGCCATTGCGATCAGTTTTCCCGTCATTTCACATCCTCAAGCATCCGTGTCCGAAAACCGTCAAGGTCATTTCTCGTGAATCCAAGCGAGAGATAGTAGCCGTATATCTTCTCCGCGAGTGTTGCCCCCGGCAATCCGTCAACGGCCTTGACCAACCCCATAAGCCACGAGTAGTGCCGCTTGTCCACTCCGCCACTGGCAATGAAGCTCATCTCATAGTCGCGTATGAGATCTTCCTGGTCTACGCCGAGAAGGCCGTTCAGTAGATAGGCAAGCGTCCCGGTGCGGTCAGTGCCGCCGATGCAGTGAAATACGATCGGATAGTTTTCGCCTTTTGCGAACACCGAGAAGTTTAGGGCCTGACATGCGCGGCCGACAGGAGCGACGCATCCCTGGTATCCGCTTACGGTTTCATAATGGAACCAGTTCACGTCACGGCTTATCGGAGAGAATAGCATGCCGAATGTTTCCCAGTCCCCGCGCAAGTCGAGATCGCTCTTTATCTTCAGGTCGTTCAGAAGATAGTTGCGATCCGCCGCGCTGAGGCGATCAGTGCCTGGTCCCTGCGGCGGCGTCTTGATGAGACGAAGGAAGTTGGGGTCTATGCCATTGCCGCGTCCAAGCTTGGCGGCATAGTCGCGAGACAGGTGAAGCGCATTCTTGCCGACGCCAGCCCCAGCAAGCTTGCCCGCCTTGAAGAGATCGACGATCTCGTCATAAGTGTAGTAGATGCTCTTTGCGTTGTTGTTCAATCCGCCGGTGCGGAACGCAAGGCCCTGCTTCACACGACGACCATCCTTCGTTCGCCATCCGCCAAAGTCGCGGGCATTCGCAACCCCGTCAAACTTCATGATGCGTGGGGCGCGATCCTCGGTGAAGAAGCTCCCCGATGCCGTTGACTTCCCGTCGGACACCGTCCATGTCCATTCGCGACCGATTTCAAGACGGCCCGTAACCGATGCCGAAAGCCCAGTAACCGTCGAGACGTAAAACTCGCGCCCGTCGCCCTTGCGCATGATCCTCAGCTCATACACGCCATCCTTCGCCCCTGTCCATGCGAATTCCACCGGTTTTGCGCCACGATGGGCCTTGAAAGCCTGTTTCTCGTCCTTCGAAAGCCTTTCTGCGTTCTTTTGGCGTTCGGCACGCGGCATGTCAAGGAACGCCTTTACCTCCGGCCAAAGCTGCTGAACGACTTCACCCTCCTTGGGCGATACAATCCTTATGTCCGCCACGGCAATGCCGGACAACGACGCCAAGACAATCAGCGGTAACTTCTTCATTAGATGCAACCTTTCATGTGTTTACCAATACCGTTCGTTAGAAAAGAAAAGGAATGCGTTTACGCCCGTGAGATCGACCCCTACAGTGCGATGCATTCCCTTGGGACGCTTCAAGTCAAGCTTCCAAAGCCCGTCCTCCCCAAGCCCCTGAAAGCGGCGGCAATCCGTAATGGTCGGCAAATCCCATACTGCGTTGCCGGATGGATCGAAAAGCGAACTCGCCGCCCTTTCATACGAATTTGCCGCCACAAAGAGCGAGAAATTCCGTTGCGCCCGGAAATATAGTGGCGAGCCGAGTCCGAATCGGACGGCCTGTGCGACAATCTCCGACGCGACCGGCACATCGGAAGAAAGGAACCGCAACCCCTGCCGTCCGGCATCCACATCAATCGCATAAAAGCCGGCACGCTTAGGCCTGAAAGTCAACTCTACCGGTTCCATAGTCTTTGGCATCTTCAGGTATGTGCACTTGGTGCCGCTGTACTCGGTCACAAGCATCCGTTCAAGTGTGACTGGCCTTTTGGCGTGAAGCTTCACATGCTGTACGAGAATGTGCACGTCACGGACACTCTCCACATGGAATACGATACGATGCTTCCCACTTGCGACAATGCCATTGAGCGGTCGCATTTTGCCGGGCGACGGATCCACGACCTTGGCCATATGCCTGTTGAAATCCGTCACTCGCGGCTTGGTCGGGCCGTCAACCGGCTGCGGCGCAATGGCGGCGCGGAAAACGGCATCCAGCGAAATCGCATTCGTGCATCCGGCCGTAGCCAACATGATGTCTCCGGAGAAATCGCGCACGCCGCATCCGGTGTAGTCGATTTTGCCCGGTGTTATCCAAGGGCGCGCAACGTTGCGTACGATTGAAACATTGCGGAACTCAATGCCATCCGTAGGCGGCGTATCGGCAAGGCGAACCGATACCGAAATGTCAGGCGCATTGGTCTTGACCACGCAGGAATCGGTCAGACGCACCACATCGAACACGAGCCGCGCCGAATCCCTTGGCTTGTCGATCAGGAGAATTCCCGAATCGCGACTCCTGTCTATCGTGCAATCCCGCAAGATGACCTCGCCGCCTTTCGGCAAGTCATTGTATCGCGCACGGCTCTGCTGGTATTCAAAGCCATTTACGTTGCCGATCATCGCACACCGTTCGAGAAGTGCCGTCACGGGCGGCGTCTTTGAGTTAAGGTTGCCGATGTAGAACTCAAGGCCACGTCCTGCATTGTTCTCGAAGCGGCAGTCCCTAAACACTATGCCGCTCAGGAACTCGTGCGCCTGATTCGGCTCAATGTCTACGCCCGATTCTGGTGGCGTACCCTTGGTGTTGGAGAACATGCAGCCCTGCGCCACGAAATTCGAGACGCATATTATGCTCAGGCCTTGACGGAAGTTGCGGTCGCACACGACATCTACGAGCGTCACGTTTTCGGAATTGTAGAACTTGCCGCCTTTCCAGTTTCCGCCGATGAATATCCCGTCACCACCTGATTCTGAGAGCAGAAGCCCTTCTACGCGAAAATTACGCACCCCTCGCAGGTTCAGGCAGTGGCGATGTTCGCTGTGCGCATAAGGTGGCTTCGTGTAGGCCTCACGCTCCATGCGAATTGCCGCCCCATATCCGGAAAGCGTTATCCCGTCGCAATCCCAGAATGAAAAAAGGCAGGCATCATTGGAGCGCGTCGAGTGGAATTCGCCGGGCTTTGCCCGCACCTCAACCCCCTTCTCGAAACGGATTGTCTTTCCGGTCAGACCGTGGAACGCAAGCGGGCCGCAAATCCACGGCCCAGGCATCCTGTCTATTATGACCTCACTGGCGTCGGACGCTATCGCCGCATTGACAAATGCGGTTGAATCCGCAGCATCAAACCCGAAGTCCGAGACCTTTACGGTCTTCGCATCCAACGAAGACAAGAAAAGGAATATCGAAATGCAAACTCCAGCCAATCGTCTCATGATCTGCGCATTCGTCACTTAAGATGAATTACAAGACCTCTCGAATGTACCGAAATGGTCTTTTTGTCATTCGATAGCCTTATTGCCATCCTGGTATGCTTTCCGTTCAGCGTAAACGAATAGTCTTCAGGAAACGCAACACCTGTGAAATCCACGTCAATCGAGAAATCGCCTCTTCCTGTGTCATCGGCGATGTCTATCGTACCGCCTTCCGCAAGCGCAAATCCCGTGAGGGTTCCCATGCCATTGGAATCGACGGATATTTTCGGCACACTTATGATGCCACCTTCCGCAAAAAGTTCCGCATCCTTTGCCACTGATACGGAAGATATGCCGCAGAATGCCGTTGACGCACCCTCCGGCACGATTGAGATTTCCAAGCCCGGCTGAACGTCAGACAATTCCGCGCCAAGCGCAACACGCTTGTATTCCCACATGTTCAACTTCGTGGGGTAAGCCTTGCCGTCGTTCCCATCCACCTCGCTCCAGTCGCTGACACGAGAGCCTATCGGCGTCCAATCGCGTCCGTCAACGCTGCCATAGAGACGCATCTCCTTTACGGATCGTCCGTTCTGGGCGTAATGGCACCAGTCCCAATACTTTGCCTCCAACGAGCCATCGGACAGGCGCATGATGATTGACTTGCCTATGAATTGCCCGAAGATGTGGCTATCGCCCTCATCGAAGAGATTTGAGAGAGGATTGTAGTAGTTGCCACCCCAATAGGAACGGTAGCCTTCCGACTCTAGTATCGATGCTTCGTTCGGCTCAAGGTTGCGAATCGCCTCCCCACCGAAGAATCCAAGCGTCTCGACCGTCGGCACACACCAGAATTCGTTGCCATTCTGCACTTTCGTGCAACGGTCTACCATATTGACATTCAACCTATTGCCATCCCTATCGTAAAGCGCGAGTTCTGTTAGCGATACTGTTTTGGCGCTTGATCCGCCATCGGCGTTGTCGTGGCGTGAAACGATTTCCCACCTGAACCACGTGAAGTGCGGACGGGACAAGACAAGCCGCCCTGCATCTACCGCGACCTTCCCAGAGAAAGTGCTTTCCCCGCCAACTCTCCAAGTTCCCTCATCCTCCTTGCGGAGTGAAAGCCGTCCACCCTCGCCATCGCAAACGTTGTTGACGGCATTTTCCATCGTGTTGCTGCCGCCAAGCACAAGCGTTGAATCTCCGTTGCGGGTTGGAAGCACGCTGAAATCGGAAAGGCGAAGGAGTCCAGTGCCGTTGTTGAGTATGGCTCCCATGCCATCCACAACGAACTTTCTCGTTGCGGAAATGCAGTTTGTGGATCCAACGTACTCAAGATTGCCGCGCGTTTCGTTACCGCCAAGGACAATCGCATAGTCCACTTTCATGTCATCCGATGGCTTGCCGGCGAAATCCCGGTAAAGCAGCGTGGATTTTCCGAGCGCGGAGTTTATGTTGGTCTCGGCGATCGAGTCGAATGTGAGCGTACCGTCCTTGATTTGCCATACGCCGGTCATGTTCCCATTCGTGTTATTGTTGATTCGCCATTTGCCGATTCCACTCTTTGTGATGCACATGTTGTAGTTCGTGCCTGACAGGCTTCTCGTCTCGATAATGCCGTTCATGACGCACTCGGTGCGATTCGAGCCAGTTATAACGAGTCTCGCCAGCGAATGGTTCGCGGTGGAGTAGTTGCTGTTGCGGAGCCCCCATACGCCGTTCCATACAAGCCCACCGTTTGCGCCGGCATCGATTGTGCAAGGATAGTCTGCCATTGGATTCCAGATGCGGAAATCCTTGTCGGTCGTCTCGCCGTTCCCAAGATATAGTATGGCCCCGCCATAGTCCCTTGTGCAGATCGTATCGGCATAGCCGATTGAAGACGGAGTGTTTGACAATGCCCCGTCGATGACGGAACCCTTCAAGCCGAACTTCAGGATGCCAAGGCAACCATGGGCACCATCTGCGCCATAACCATAGTTGCGCCTTATTGCAACGGAATCCGCGCATGATGTGCCGTCAACGCCAAGAAGGTTGAGTGCTCCCTGGCATGACAGGTAATTCATCCCAGATATGGTTCCAGAGAACTCTCCGCCATTGACGCGCATCTCGCACAATGCCGTATGGTCGTTGGTGATGGTGCCATCACCATAGAGATGTTTAATCCTGTTGCTTTCGAGGTTTTGGCAGACTTTTCCCGTAAAAAGGATTCCCGGATTCCGCACCGTTACCGTGCCGTAGAACGCATCGTCCATCGAAACGGCCTGTGGGAATTTCAGGATGCCGTCAATCACCTCGACATTCGTGTAGTAGTCGTAATTGCTTGAGGATTGCATTGCCTTGCCGACTGACATAAGATCAAGTTCTCCCTCGCCGCGCTTGATCAGCAACCCTTGCGGCTCCGAGAATGATCCGACGATTGCGCAGGACAGTTCCAGTTGGCTGCTTACTGAAACTGTGACATCAATCACTACATTGACGCCCTCCGGGATGATGCGGCCAACGCCTCCAAAAACTTCACAGCTTCTCTTTTTCGATTCGTCTGTGGCATCGTATTCAAGACGAACTGTGGCATTGTCGGGGATAGTCACCGTGTCAGATGCACCCGGAAGCGTTGATGGGATTGTTCCGCCAACACTGTAGTTCTGTACGTTGGCCCAATCGCCATCGCCAACTGCGTCAGTCCATCGGTAATCCGCCGCAATGGCGGAATGCGACAGCAGCGACACGACTCCGCACAGTATGCCAACCGTACCTTTTCTACGCACATCCAATAACCCAAAAAGTGAACCCATCTGATGCAAACCTTTCTTTTTAGACGTAACAGATGGCAATTATATGTTTTTTTTTTGTTTGTCAATAGTGCATCAATGACATTTCAACCTACTCATTTCTCGTCCCCCCTTAAACGTTCAAGGACGATGTTGTCCACATACACGAATGCATTGTCGCGCCCCTTGCCGACGTGAACATATAGCGTAAGTGAAGCGCAATCCGATGGCACCTTGAACGTCATGTCCCCAGCCTGCCAATAGTCGCTCTTGCGCTTCAGGTCGCATCTGGCAAGCGTCACGCGTTCATCCTCTGAAAGAACACGCATTCCGGCAGATGCGACGCCACTGTCAAGCTTCATGTCGAAGGAAAGTCTATACGCGGCTCCGGGAGTTACCGCGACGCCCTGCCGCCAAAGCCCTATCTTGCTGCCATCTGGCGACGTCTTCAGCTTTACCGAATACTTGTCGAAGGACGCGGTCTCGTCGCTGACGCACACGAAAGCCTCACGCTCAGTCCATCCGTCCAGTCCCGGCTGATCGAAACTCGAACGCCATCCGGCTGCCGGATCCGCAGGATTTGACGAACCGTTTTCCACCTCTTCACGATAGAATCCCACCTGCTTCCAGCTCGCGAGTTCCGTGTCTCGTATGATGTTCCCGAACTCGTCGAATATCCGGCTGCGGTTGGCCTTGCGAAAGGCATCCAATGCGCGTGCGCAAGCCTCGCGCGTCGCGTCATCCCGCGCCCCAAGGAAACGGCAGGTCAACAGATTCTGCTCCGCCCGCAATTTCAAGTCGTCAAAGCGACGAAGCTCGCTTTCTGATAGCCGCGAAGTGTCTACGCCGCGCAGAAGGTCAAGGTCTTCGGCAAGATCGCGCTCTGAATGCCCGTTCACGGCGAATGCCGACAGTTCGCCATCGTCAAGGACATCCAGTTTCGCCTTTTTCATCCGTTCGGCATTCTGCGAGAAGAACCGCTCCGCGCGTAGCCTGATGCGTTCGTAGTACGTCTTGACCGATGGCGCCGCCGCTCCATACTGCGAATAGAATTCCTCACAGATGTCGTCGAAGCTCTTTTCGGGGAACGCCACCATACGCGCAACGACGTAATACTCCAATGCCTGCGAAGGCCGTCCGAGCCGTCCATCATAATCCACACCGATGGCGCCGGCCTTCAGGCAATCGTGGAAATTGTCGTATAGCCACCGTTCCAGTCCGCGAGTCACGCAGCCGCGAAAGCAGAGGTAGTTGGGACGCAAGAAGAAATGCCTCATCCCTGCCGCCCGCCATTCTTTCAACAGGTTGCGATAGTCGTCATTCAGCGACGGCACGAATCCGAACAGCATATTGTCGGGGAATTCAATCCGTTCCCGCCGAGGCGCAAACCGATAGTAGCTGTAGATGTAGGCCACCAGAATCACATCAGGACGAATGGCCCTTGCCTTGGCGGCGATGCGGTTCCAGAAGTTCAGGTAGCGGTCGGTCTTGTGCGAATGGAACCGTTCGCCAGGAAGGTCGGCATCGAGCTTGCGGCAGTTCTCGCAGAAGCAGTATCCCGGCGTCCCATCGTTTGGGCATACGTTCAGGTACTTTCGGCTTCCGGCTTTCACCCAGTCTTCGATTATCTTGTCGACAACTGCCTCGTTCGAAACGCACAGCTTCACGAGTGACGCCTGCTTCTCTGGCAGCCCACGGCGGCCATACGGATTGAGCCCAAAGTATTCTGGATGCTCGGCAAGGTACAGCTTCTGCCATCCCCTGAAGGCATGCCCGTACTTGAACACAGTGCGAGTCTGATGCCGCATCCTCAAGGCCCAAAGCCTACGGTCTTCCGCAACGCGCCTCGCCTCATCATCCGTAATCCTCAGTTCCCTTGGCGCGAAAACGTTGCCGGCAAGTAGCCTCTTCTCACCATAGTCGCGCACCAACGTCATTTCCAGTGGCGGGACGAACCGATAGCTCCAGTCTTTCGGAACATCGCACGTCGGATTCGAAGGCAGTACGATGCCGTCATCGCCAGACGCCACCCAACGGATTCCACAGGCCGTCTCCAGAAATCCATAGACGGCAAACAGAGTACCATGGCGTTCGTTCCTGCCCTTCTTTCGGTCATCGCCCCAAAAATGGATCGTGTCACCGATGCGTTTCGCATAGGACGTGAACGGCTCGGTACGTTCTCCCTTCGGCCTCGTGAACGAATACCTGAAGCGCCTCGCCGGTTCTCCGACGAGAGCGAGGTGCTTCTTCAGTTCTGCGCGAGGCAAATCATTGCTTCCATTTCCGCCTGAAACGATGTCAATGCCCTCAACGCCGCCCAATCCGGCGGCAAACATGAATGCCCATGCAAAAAGGCTTGTACACATGGCGCACTCCCCTTATCGGATTATCACCTTTGTCCCGTTCAACGCCATTCGCAGCACAAACGTCACGGTGCCGTCTTCGGCGTTCGAACGACGCTCGATAGCCCCAAAGAACCGATGCGGGGTCAATTCGTCTGCCGTAGGCAGAATGGCCTCAACGGCATCGGCGGCAGAATCCTTTACGGTCACAAGGCCAAATGCGTGGCTACCGCGCTCGTCGGCTTTGGACAGGCTAAAGTCCAGCTTAACCGGCAACTTGGATAGCCCCTCTCCAAGCGAGAACGGCTTTTCCGACAGATTCCTGATTCCCCAACGGGTACGTTCGGAATCCGAAAGATCACATGCGAAAACGATGCTGACGCCGTTTGACACGTTGAGGGTAAGGCCGTTAACGGCATCCGCATTTTCGATCCGCAACGTGCCGGCGGTCAAATCAAGGGTTGGGGCAACCGCGTCCTCAGCGATGGATACGGCACGGCGGAGTGCAACAGTCCCTTCGCCGGATATGGACCACTCGCCGGCTACAGTGACCATGGTATCAAGCGTAAGGACCGTTTTCGCGTCCTTGGTCGCGATGCGGCCGCGATCACCGATGTAGATGCCCCTGTTGATCTCCATCGGCCACGTCATGGAAGACGTCGCCTTCAGTATGCCGCAACGGGACAGCTCAAGCGCGGCTGGGACGAATGCAGGAAGCTTTCCGCCGATGTTCTCCCATCGCTCAATCTCCAGCGTCTGATAGGCAGTCGCGTAGTCTGGCGTGATGCTTGTGTTTTCCCCGACCCGTATCCGTCCCGTGAAATTGGTGTTAAGTCCCTTGAGCGCATAGATGCCGGACGGCGAACTCGTGGCGTTCCAGCCGATGAAATCCAATGTGGCGCCGCCCGTTATGTCCCCCATGATGTTTACGGCACGTCCGGCGTGGCGCCTGAATGTGACAGTTCCAGACGGAGTCTCTATTGGCCCGTAGATGCCAAACCTCAAAACGTTCGGCACATTTATGGCCGACCCGTCAAGCAGGCACAATTTCTTGAACGTCGATTGCCTTGTCGGCAGAAGCGAGCACCCATTGCAGACCACCAGTCCATCACCGGGAAAATCCATGTCTTCAGTCTGGTGCCCGCGAAGGCTCACGCTCTTGCCGTTGTACTTGCGAAGGAAGTAAGTGGCGTTTTCGTGCGGGATGCGCAGGTCGGACCAGCTATTTGCGTTCGTCATGGCCGTACTCATCTGGGCCAAATTCGCATCCTTGTTGTCCTTCGATCCCGAATCGCTCGTTGTCAGGTAGATTGCATCCGCAGGGAATCCCTCGATCACATACGCAAGGGAAACCGTCTCGTCCAACTCATTCGTGACGCACATCACCTCTGTGCGATATGCATCTCTGGCGTTGTCCACGCCATCCACAGATACAGACACAAGCTCCAATGCTTCGGCAGAAGCTTTCGGCACGGTCAACAGCGTGTATTCGTGTCTGCCGGGAGTATCAATATCGAACGTACCGCGCAGGTAGACGGTCGCAGGACCGGCAAGCGAGAAGCTTTCCGTTGCGCGGATCGACGCAAACGATTGTGAGGAAACGGGCATGTCGAAGAAAATGCCGTTTCCACCGGAAAACCTTCCAACGCAAAAGGCATCCGTTTCCGCATTGAGGCCGATGGACATTCGATCTGGAACCACGAGAGTGCCCGGCATCGTCTGTGAGCTGAAGATTGCACGGATGGCCGCAACTTCGCGCGTAGCCACAATGTTGTACACGTTGGAGAACACGAGCGTGCCATGATACTGCGATAGGCTGGATGCTATGGCCCATGTATTGTTTGTCGGTATCTCATGGCTGTCGGTCTGCTTGTACGCCGCTGATTCGCCGCCAATGACAAGTTGGCAGTCGGCTTCGGACGAGATCGCACCCGTCAAATCCACGCGGCAGTTGCTGTAGCTGCACGCCATCTGGAACGGTTTGGAATCGGCAGACATCACGGAAATATCCGCATCGACAGAATAAGACGCCAATCGCGCCGAGTTGAATATGTATGCTCCGGAGTCCAAGATCAGATTTCCCCAGGCATATCTGTTCGCAAACTTATTGTACAGGCGAGGATAATGCAGAAACCATACCGTTCCGCCACGCGAAGCATCGCCGAGGCTCATGGACTCGCCGGGGAAACGCCATTCATCGAAAAGCGCGGCACTGTCCAAGGTGGCTCGCACGAACTTCGCCTTGTCGAACGCCATTACGTAATCATGTCCTGAGGGCAATGCTTCGCCAGCATCGCCGGCCCGCGCTCCACTGTCATCCGAAACCCAATAGTATGCGTTCGTCAACGGGTTTACGTACGGACTTGAATTGTAGTTCACGCCATCTTCAAGCCTATATGTGGACGCCACCGCCACAATCGTGACGCTGAACGACATTCCCAGCAGGGCAAGCGATTTTT
>CAVJWR010000006.1:25272-29229 GCA_963653155.1 Limosilactobacillus gorillae | reverse complement strand
CCAAATGACAATCAATTATATGTTTTTTTTTTGTTTGTCAACTTGGCCACGCTATACACCTCACTGTCGTCAGTAACGCATCAGCATGTCAAGCATTTCTCGGTCGAGCTTGTGGCCTCGCCAGTTCTCGTAATCAACATCCTTGCGGTTCGAATCCATTACGCCAGTCTCTCCACGTATCTGCCACACGGCCCACCCCATGTTGCGCTCCTTGAAAAGCTGCAGATAGTCCTCAAGCAACGCAAGGTGGATGTTGTGCGGTGTCTCGTTCTGTGCGCCGAATTCTCCGCAAAAGGCGAACACGCCTTTCGCCATGGCGTTCTCCCATGGACGTATCACGCCGCGATAGAGGAATTCCTTGCCGGGGTCGCGGTAGCGTATCGGCGACCAGCGCCCATCATCCTCCACAGGGAAGAAGCCCTTCGCCTCTCCCGCCCATCCCTTGAGCCTCTGGCGAAAATTCACGGCATTCGCAAAGCGGTTGTAGAAAGGCGTGGATACGCGCTTTGCTCCGTCAATGGACGAATATGCGACATCCCACAGGTTGCACCAGTCGCCCTTCTCGCACACGATGGTCACATGGTGCTCGCCCGCCGGAATCTCGAAGCGCCATGTGCCCCTGTACGTACCCTGCGACATCTTCCACTGCGGGAAGTATGTGACGTCCTCCCAAAGCGGATCGTCCTTGCGTGGATTCAGCTCTATGCGTGAAAGGACATTCGTGCCAGATGTCGCCTTGAGAACGCAGATCGCCGAGACGCGCTTGGGGCGTATCTCGAACTTGCCCGGACCATAGGCCGTGAAGACAAGCGGCTTCGCGAGATGCGGTTTTCCCGAACCGGCAATTACGCCAGCCGGAGCGAGTCCGTTTAAGGACCATTGCGGCAACGGCTGTGGCTTCCCGTTCCTGTTTGCCGTCCACCACGAAACCTCCTCCGGCAGATAGCCGCGTGTCGCCTGCCCTATGTCCTTTCTGCCGAACAGCTCCTCGCATGGATGCCGATCGCCGCCCATTGCATCCACCACAACGAACCTGTCCGGCGTTATCTCGCGGATCATGTCCGTAACCGCCGTCATAACACGCGCGTATGTGGCGCCGGAAATCTCAGGCGGCTCATTGACGGGATTGAATGACAGGCAGGAAGCGGGAACATCGCGATAGCGCTCGGCAAGGAATCGCCAATGCTTCTGGAAAACGCGCTCGGCCTCCGCGCTATCCCAAAGTGAAGCGGGCTCCGGTTTGCCGCCCGCCACCGTGTAACCGGGTGCGCGGTGGAGATTCACCATTATGTGGATGCCGTATTTGCGTCCAAGCGCAATCGCACGGTCAAGGAACTCCAGCTTTTCTGGCGCGATCGATTCCCAGTCGTCCGGGTTCGACAGCCATCTGCGGTAACTGAGGGGAAGTCTCGCGAAATTGAAGCCGAACTCCTTCATGAACGCGAAATCGTCCTCCGAATACTCGATCCAACCGTCGCGCCAATGCCCGTCCTGTAGGTTGAATCCGCGCCAGCGTTCAGTCGGACGCCATACGTCGGCAAAAGCGGAAGCAAGTGCGCATGCGCACATCGCGCTGAAAATGAAACGGCACTTCATGACGCAATCACCTCCGATCATTCCGGATCATTGCATCGTCCGGAATCCCATACTGTACGCATTGCGCCGTTTAGCGCATCTCAAGGTACGAAACCTTGTCCATGTCGCCATAGTCAAGGTTCTCTCCGGCCATGCCCCAGATGAACATGTAGTTGGAAGTTCCTGCGGCGGCGTGTATGGACCATTCGGGGGATGTGATCGCCTGCTCGTTGTGCATCCACACGAGACGTTCCTCCTGGGGGCGTCCCATGAGGTGGCAAATCGCGTTCCCTTCGCTCACGTTGAAGTAGAGGTACACCTCCATGCGACGGTTGTGCGTATGGCACGGCATCGTGTTCCACACGCTTCCCGGCTTGAGTTCCGTAAGCCCCATCTGAAGCTGGTTTACGCCGCCGTTCGGCACGCGCCCAAGAACCGTCTGCACAAGCAGCTGGTTGATTACGCGGTCGTTGGAGTCCTCCATCTTCCCGGCGGGGAACGAGTTGGCGAGCGCATACTTTCCGGGGTTTTTCGCGTATGCATCCTTGTCTGTGGTGACAAGCTGCGTAACGTATTCCTTGTGCGCCGGAGCCGAATTGATGTAGAACTTCGCGGGCTTCGACGAGTCAACAGAGCGGAACTTGACTTCCTTCTTGCCGAGGCCGACATATAGTGCCTCCTTGAACTTCATGGCATATTCCTTGCCATCCACGGTGACAACGCCGTCGCCGCCGATGTTGATGACGCCAAGCTCGCGGCGATCGAGGAAGTGCTTCGCCTTCAGCTCAAGGAACGGTTCAAGGGAAAGCTCCTTCGACACGGGGAAGATTCCGCCATACACCATGCGGTCATACATGGAGTACGTAACGTTTATCTCGTCCTTCACGAAGACCTTCTCCATCAGGAACGAACTGCGGAGCTTCGCGGTGTCGTATCCCTTTACGTCATCATAATGCCGTGCGGTCTGCACCTTGTAGTTGACCGTTGTGGCTCCGGCGACCAAGGCCATGGCCGAAGAGATGGCAAAAACTGCAGTCCTTTTCATTGTCTCGCTTCCTTCCTTATTCTAATGACGTTAATGGCCGTCATCGCGATGGCGGCAACCGCCAGTGCGACGGCCCCGATCCACTTGCACGTAACGGTAAGATGGTATATTGTCCAGCACAGCAGCGCACTCGCGAAGTCAAGCGCGGCACCGCCCTCGAACCCTTCGGGAACCGCAATCCCCGGATTCGTCTTCGCCGCCTCGGCGACGGCCTTCGAGAATGCCGGCGTGAGATCCGTCACGAAGTAAAGCCCCACGATCAGCGCGACAAGACCTATGATGAAGGTCTTAAGCACATTGCCCTTCGTTATCGGCAGTACGCACGGGAAGAGGTAGAACATGCCCGCCAGCGACGCAAGCGGAAGGAACTTGTTGCCGGGAAGCACAACGGAGAGGAAGAGGATTACCGGTATGAGAAGGATCGATACCACAAGCGTAGTCGGATGGCCAATAACCAGGGCCGGACTCATCCCGATGGAAAGCCCCTGCGCGTTCTTGAACTTGCGGGCGACGAGGTCGCGTGTGGCTTCCGAAATCGGCTTCAACCCCTCGATGAACAGGGCGGTTATGCGGGGGATAAGCTCCATCACGGCACCCATCGTAACGCCAAGGGCGAGAATCTTAGGAATGCGATCCACTATCTCCTTGAACGATGAGCATTGGAGGCATCCTATTCCGCAGCCGATGATCACGCCAAGGAAGAGCGGTTCGCCAAGCAGACCGAACTTGCGCTTAAGCCCCTCAGCATCCACATTCAGCTTGTCGAAGCCGGGTATACGGTCGAGCAGCCAGCCAATTGCTACCGCGAACGGAGTGAAGCTCTGGCAGAACGGCTGTGGGATGGAGATGCCGTCCATATCCTTGTAGTACTTCTGGAAGCCTTTCGCCGTGAAGTCCGCAAGCATCAGCGTGATTACATACAGCATGATCGCCGCATAGAATGCCCAACCGAGGGAGCCAGTCACGAAGAACACCATGCCGCCGAGGAACGCAAAGTGCCAGTAGTTCCACAGGTCGATGTTAACGGTGCGTGTCGCGCCAACTATCAGCAGCGCAAGGTTCACGCTGAGGCACACAGGTATTATGAACGCCCCCACAGCCGTGGAGTAGGCCACGGCCGCCGCAGCCGGCCATCCCAAATCGAAGAACGCAAGCTTCAGGTCGTATATCTCGACCATGCCCTTCAGCGCAGGGCCGAGGTTGCTCGTAAGCAGAGCGGTAACTACGCCAAGCCCCACAAAGCCCACGCCGACGAGAAGTCCGGACTTCAGGGCCTTTGTGAACCTGATGCCGATGCACACGCCAAGCACGGTGAAGATGACTGGCATCATCACTGA
>CAVJWR010000006.1:8561-25262 GCA_963653155.1 Limosilactobacillus gorillae | reverse complement strand
CATCACTGACGCGCCAAGGCCGATCACATACGCAAATACGTCCCTCATGGCTATGCTGCGGCTTCCGCCATTAGAGCTCCACGGGCTTGTACTTCGGAACGAGCGTCTTCATGCACGTCCAGCCGACGATATACGCAACGGCGCAGTAGCCGAATACGATGCAGTAGCCGGCGGGCTTGCCAGTGTATCCTAGGAACTCCATCGCGGGACGCACATAGGAGGCTCCTGCCGCCAGGAGATCCTTAGTCATCTCAACCTCTTTGCCGTCAACGAGCGTCGTGCCTGAAGCGTAGGTGAAAAGCGCACCCGCGCACTTGTTAACCATGAAGCTACCGCACCCTGCCGCAAACTGGGCAATACCAGTAAGCGTGCCTATCGTGGATTTCGGGAACATGTCGCCGACAACCGAATAGACGTTTGCGCTCCACGCCTGATGTCCCGCGCAGGCAAGACCGATTAGGATCGCCGGGAACCAAGCCGAAATCGCCCCAAGCGGCTGTGCGCCGAGCGCCAGAAGCGGGAAACACGCGAAAATGAACATCGCGACCATGCGCCCCTCGTAGGGATTCATGCCCCTTTTGTCAACCATATACGTAGGCAGCTTGCAGAGGTAGATTGAGGCAAAGGTCACGATCGCATACAGCGTGAAGATGAGTGCCATGCCCATTCCGGACGAGCTCTTGTAGCCGAACTGGTCGGAGAGGTAGCCGGGCGTCCAGAACAGGAAGAACCACCACACGCCATCCGTAAGGAACCTGCCGAGGACGAGTGCCCATGTCTGCTTCAGGGAGAAGGCCTTCAGGTAGGAGATGGATTTCTCCGCCTTGGGCTTGGCATCGGCCGCAGGGGCATTCGCGTCCTCAGCCGCATCCTGGTTGATGTAGGCCAGTTCCGCCGCATTGACGTGCGGACTCGTCTCAGGCTTGCTGTAGTAGAATACCCAGAATCCCATCCATATGAAACCGAGCGCACCGATGATGATGAACGCCATTTCCCAACCGCAGAACTTGGCGATGAGTGGAATTGTGAGCGGGGCGACGAGTGCGCCTACGGAAGACCCCGAATTGAAGATAGAAGTCGAGAACGCACGATCCTTCTTCGGGAAGTATTCGGCGGTAACCTTGATCGCCGCAGGGAAGTTCCCGGCCTCGCCGAGGGCAAGCACGGCCCGGCATGCGAGGAAGAGCCACACGGAAACGGTGATGCCCATCATCGAGACGAATCCCACTGCCTTGAAGGCTTCGGTTCCCACACCGCAGACCGCATGAAGGCAGGCACCGAGCGACCAGATGAAGATCGCCCAGAGATACCCCTTCTTCGTGCCGAGCCTGTCAATGAACTTCCCGGCGAAGAGGTTGCAGAGCGCGTAGATTATGGAGAACACCGCAGTGATGGTTCCGTAGTCGTTATCCGACCAGTGGAATTCCGGGGCTATGAAATCCTTCCACGTAAGGGAAAGGACCTGACGATCCAGATAGTTGACGGTTGTGGCGGCGAAGAGCATCGCACAGATGACCCACCGAAACGACGAGGCTTTATTGTTGTTCATGGTCGGTATTGTATCATAAATAAGGGTAAATGTATGGGTAAATGACTAATGCCATTCTTTGCAACGGCGAGCGAGCAACCGGAAAGCACCCATTATGGCAATATCTCGTGGGGCTGCACCACGCTCACTGTTCCACGCTTGTACGGACAAGGCGATACCATCGTGTCTCACCAGCGGTCAGCGACATCGTCAGATGGTCAGCCGTTTCGCGAGTTCCTGTCTTGAGGTTAATGGCCTCAGCCTGAAACGGCAGACGGACAACATGCGTTCCCGGCACGAGACAATGCACGGACAGGAAATCGCCGTTCATGTCGATCTCCAGTACGTTCGGATCAGCCGCAACAAACGCGCCCGATGCCTTGGCAAAGCCGTGAAAAGCATCCGCCGTAATGCCGCCTGAAGGAATTGTGCACAGTTTCGCGCCCTCCGACTCCATCTTGCACATCAGTTCACGCTGCGCTGCGGATGGCTGGACAAATCCCGCAAGGAATATGGCCTTGTAGCGTCGTGCCAGACCCGGATTCGAGAAGAAGTCATCCGCCAGCCATGTTTCGTATGGAACTGCCGCAAGCGCATTCCGGGGCCACTGCAATGTCGCCAATGTCACCGGATCCTTCACCTTCGGACCCTGCGGCGTGTTGTAATTGGCCATCGCAAGCTCGTCAACGACAAAGGCGACATCCGGATGCCATGGATCAGGCTGCAACTCGTCAAGGCCCTGCCGGACACTCCATACGTCCTTGAAGTCCTCGACAATCTCCAGCGGATAATACCAGCCGCCAGCCATGTCATAGAGCCACCAGCCCATGCGACAGGCATTCATCATCCCGGCGTTCTTGCGAATCATCGTACGCCACATCTCGATGTCCTCGGCGGCATTCAGACCCTTCGTGAAGACAACGCTGTCCTCCCACTGGTCCAACGCCGCCCAAGTGCGGAAATCGAATTCGAGCCACAGCATCTTGCCGTGACGGTGAAAGGATGCCGCTGGCGCATTGAGGCCCTGCGCCAACGCCGGAAAACGCTTGTGGTAGTTCGCCTGAGGCACTATGACGTCTACGGCATCCGAATGAACGAAGCTCGTGACGTCAAATGAGATGTTGAATGGGCTCATCTCCCACTTGCAGGCGACAATCGGCTTGCCGGCGAGGCGCTTGGCCTCGCGAGAGAAATCCTCAAGCGCACGGAATCCGAGTTGTTTCGAGAAGTAGGCGAACGAACCGGCCGGATCGCTTTCTGTGATGCCACGTTCCTTCAGGTATCGGACGTACTCCGCCTTTGCGCACGGCGAATGGTCTAGGATCGGCATTGCGAACTGTCCGTCATGATATCCGAAGTAATGCACTCCAACGATCCGCTTCATGAGGCCAGTGCGCTTCAGCTCGGCAAAGAGTTCAGCGGTTATGCGCTTGATCGCCGAGCGCCACGCGGGCGATGCCGGCGAGACCCATGGCCAACGATGGTCTCCCGGATCCGGCTTTCCGCCATCATTGTATTTGTCGGGAATGACGCTGCCCGAATTGCCGTAGGCCACCGTTCCGTCTTCCTTTATCCAAACCTCGTCAGGATGCTCATTTTCCGTAAATTCAGGATAGGCGCTCGTACCGATAGCCAGAATGAAAAGCGACTTGTCCGCTACGCGCATCTCGTCCTTTATTGTCCGCACTGCCGCCTTGACGTCAAAGCCATCCTCTGTCCACGGCCCGGAAAAGGACGGCAGCTTCAGGTCGCCCAGCCGCAGATTCACGACACCGATGCGCACCCCCGCCTCCTGTAGGGGCTTGCCGGCATACGTCACGCGTCCATCGAAGTTCCATTCGCAGGACTTGTAGACGATTGGAGCGCGTACCTTGCCATCCACGACAAAGCGAGAGAAGCCGTCCCTCACTTCAATCTGTGCCGTATGATCGACATCCTCCGCAATGCCCTTGTCAAATGCCGCCTCGTCCTGCAGATCGCCACTCCGGTCTGGCGCATGCAGACGCTTGAAATGCTCGGCCCATTTGATCTGCGCAGCCTCATGATCATCTGCCGCAAGGTTCTTCCAGACAGACGTAGACTTCGCGCCCGCCACGACAATCGCCACCGTCACCGTATCGGACTCGGGGCGGTAATGCTTGTACTTCCTGTATGGCGTACGCGGCGCGGAATTGACGAGCATGCGCATCGTTTCTCCACCACTTTCGAACCCACCCCAAGGGCTGAGTGCATCCGCCGGAGATATTTTCCGCACGTCCGACCAGGCGCATACATAGCCTTCGGCGGCATGCGGACGTTCTGTGTAGGCCTCAACATCGGCAAAGAGTCTGATGAGACGTCCCTTTTCAGCCGTGAACGGCGGAGCCGAAACGACAATCCGCCCCAGGTCGTTGGTCTTGCGGATTGTGATGACGCCATTGGATACCGTCACCTCACCATCGGCTCCATCCTCTCGCTCAACCGTGAACCCTTCACTTGGTGCCGCCCATATGACTTTCGCCGGCGGGAAGTCCCGTCTGTCGGGATTGACATTTTCCCACCCCTCATGTTCCGATGCCGCTTGCGCCGTCGTCAGCGTGACAGGTCCGAGTATGCCAGCCGGCACAAACGGATCTTTCGCCGTAGGATTGTAGCCCGGTTGATTTACGATCCATGTCTTGCGGAACGCCTCAGGCTGCCCAAGGTCATAGATTATGCGGTTGCGCCACGTGTTCGTCACCTCTATCCGCAAATGATTCATCCCACGCTTCACAAATGGCGTCATATCACATACATATGGCGCACACCATAGCAATCCCACAAGGCGTCCGTTCACGAAAACCTTCGCTTGCGATGCCACTTGTCCAAGATCCAGCCTCGCCACAGGCATACGTCCGTCAGCCTCCACCTCCATGTCAAATGTCGTTTCGTACGTGACCGTTCCAGGTATCTTTGTCCATGAGACGGGCGTATCCAGTTTCACCTTCGCTGGCGCACCCCATCCTGGCGCAAAGTGGAGCGTAAAGTCATTAAGCTGTCGAACCTTCTCCGTCTTTGCGAGCGTCTTAGGCGCTGTCGTTGTCGGACGGGAGCCGCCGCCGAATTCGACGAAGACTGACCGTGATGGAACCAACTCAAGCAAACTACCGTTCTCCCATGTGCTCCGTGTGCGCGTGACGGGATCGTACAATGTCGCCGTACCCTTCGCCCGAAACGTCACCTTGCCGCGATAGCCGTTTGTGCCGGAAGCAACGAAATAGCGATCCATGTCGCCCGTCTTTCTGTGTATCCACATGAAATCCTCGCTCGGCCTGTCACCAAGGGCCGGTTCTGTCGCCACATCCTTCTCTATCCCCGACAAGGCCGCAACAAGCTTCTCCTTGCCGCCATACACGACACGACCGCCGGCTGCCGCCAAACGATTCAGGGCCCGCATTGTCGCCGGAAGCATAAACCTCGTCTCCGGCACCCATAGGACTTTCCACGTTGTCCCTTCCGGAATCGTGAACACACCATCCTTAACCGACAGGCGGTTCGTGAGCACGTCGTGGTTCAGATAGTCCGCACGGAAGCCTTCCGGAAAAGGAAACATCTCCGGCGGCTTGTGGTCTACCGCGTCGCCGAGGTACCATAGAACATCCTGCGACGGCAAACCTTCCTCCAAAAGCTTCTCGCAGCGCGTGAGAAATCCCGTAAACTCCGGCATATCTTTCCACCATGTCTGCAGGCGGCTGAACGGGGTGCCATTGTACCCTTCCATGCAGTTTCCAGGCGGCATCGCATCCGGCGCTGGCTGATGCGTGTAGCAGTGGAAGACAAGATGCGTCACGCCACGTGCGAAATGGCGATTTGCGACATCCTGCAACTTGGCGAAATCTTCGTCCCATCGGATGCCATTGCCAGTGAATGCCTCTGCCGACACACGCCGCTTGCCGTAGATGTGCGCGGACGAAGCACACGGACGAATCGGCTTGTAGTCGTATGAGCCGCAACCGCCTTCGTCGATAGATGCATGAGGATACCAGAACTCGCACATCGGTGCGTCAGAATATTTCCAATACTCAAGGAGATCGCCATAGATTATGTCGCCAAACGCCGTCTCGTAGTAGCACGCGAGGCCCTTTCCGTGCGCGAGTTCCGCCATGCGCCCGTAGTAGTTCTTCGTCACGAGATCGCCGACAGTGCGCCGCCATCGAGTCAGAAACGTCTCCGTCTGCGATGGCGAACCGATGATCCAGCCAAACAGCGCCGGAAGATTCAGGCGCAGCCGCTCTCCGTTCGCCGCCAGATAGTAGTCTTCCATCTTCGCCGTCCACGTCTGGCACCAGCATTCCCAGCTATCGACCATCATGCCGTGCAGACGATTCGCAAGCACACCGTCCGCCAGTCTGCCTACATAGCCGGCAAAATGAGTCTCGATGCCACTTGGGTCGAGCTTGTCGCACTCCCATCCGGTAGCCTCCTTCGGCGCGGGGGCGTTCACGTACTTCGCGTTCACATGGCCAAAACGCAGAACCGTCCAACGTCCCGCAGGTACAGTCCAGTCCGCCTTGTCCGTAAGGTCGACGATCTGCGCCGGATCGATCCACGCCGCACTGCTCTGCCTGGCCGGAGGCTCGAAGAGGAGCGAACGAAGCGTACGGCCCGCCTTGGCTTGCCAATCGGTCAACCGCGCCGCAGCGCTGAAGGTCGGCTCAAACGACCTTTTAAACGGGAATTCGTGCTCGATGCGATACCGCCACGTGTCGCTCGTCGCCTCGTCACAGGCAAACGAGATATCGTGCACATAGTCGCGCCAGTTCGTTGTCGGTATCGGCGATGACAGTACGGCCTTCCATCCGTCAGGCGTTTTCGCCTCAAGGCTTACGCGCCGCCATGGCGTGTGGTATCCATAGGCCGAATTCCACTGGTGGAGCCTCGGCAATGACATTGTGCGGATCGTCACCGGTTGCGCGAACCTGTAGACGATCTTGTCTCCAGTCCCCTCTTTCGAGACTGGCTTCAGTTCCCCAATCTCGTCACCCTGCGGCGTAGGGAACGCCAGTACGCAGATATCGCGCCAGTCGGAGTCCCTGTCGGCATGCTTTTCCGGCACGGACGGCAGTGCCGTCAGTTTTTCTCCCCCATTCATGTCACGACGCACGAAGGCCAAATCACGCATCGCCCGTTCCGGTGGAATCCACGGCCCACCTGACTGCGACCATCCGGGGCAGTTTTGCAAAACAAGCTTAAGCCCAAGCCGCTGGCATTCGTCACTGACGTGCCGCACCATCGCTTCCCATTTCGGCCCTGTGCACGGCATCGGCTCTCCGCTACCGGGATGCATCCTGCCGTTTGGACGAAATATGTGGAAGAGATGCACACCGGATATCCCCGCCGCCTTGATCGCCTCCAAGTCTTTCGTCAGGCCGTCCAGGCGAACGTTCCCGCCCATCAGCTCCAGCCACGCCTCAGGCCCCGTCGGCAACGGCCCTATTTCCGGCGTCTCGGCCACACAACAGCATGCAATGGCAACTGCCGACAAGATTGCGAGGCATTTCTTTCTGCGCATCGTCTACTCCACCCACTTGCCAGATTTATAATCAGCGCACAATGCGCTTTACAGATTGCGCGTCAAGCGTGACTGTCGTCTCTTCCGCCGCATCCGCGAATCGAAAACGCACCGCCTTTGCCGTCAAGCCGACATTGACCACAAAGGCCGCTTCGCGCGAACCAGCCGCATTCCTGTAGACAGTGCCGAACACATCCGGATCCGGATGTGTGAAACGCACCTCGTCCTCAAGCGTACCAAGCACGAGGAATTCCTTCCAGTCCCGACGGAGGCAGGCCATCCGGTAGATGAGCGCAGCACGGTTTCGATACCGCTCTTGCATCGGCACGAACGGGATGATCCACCCGAATGCCTCGCCCCATATGAGCGTACGGGCGTATTCGCGGAACGCAGTCGCCGCATCGCAGTCGAGCGGCACAGGACGGCCATAATGGAGCATGTACCCGGAATAGATTGCCGGAAAGAGAGGCACGTCATGTGGCGTGTATGATGTCGCATTCAGGTATACGTCGATCAGGTCAAGCCACATCTCCCCCATCTGCTCGCTGATGATCGTCGCTCCGCGTTCCGCGAATGCCCGACGGATATCCGTGAACATCTGCCGATATCCCTGCTCCCACCAGCGGCCACCACCGAGCGGATGCCCATGGGACGAGTCGTAGCATGGTTTCATTGCGGCACACGCAACCTGATCGAAGTAGACGCCATCCATGCACAAGTCATCGAGACAGCGCACAGCGAGGCTTTTCATGACCTGCTGCCATTTCGGGCAATACGGACACATCACGGCAAAATGGTAGTTTGTACCCCAGCTCGCATAGTCTTCGTTGTGCAGTGATCCATCTTCCTTCTTCGTCGCGTCCATCTGCGCATAGGTAAAGCCGCTCGTCGCCTTGTCCCAGATTCGTCCATTGACGTAGAGTGAAGTCAGGTAGCCGGCTTTGGACTTTTGCGACGAAAGCTCCCCCGTACCTTCAAATGCGGGGAAAAATTCGGGATTGTTGCGGTTCGTGGCCCGGCCGCCGCATGTGAACGTCCACTCGCTCCACGTCATGTTCTTGCCGACATTCGGCCATACTTTGTCCATTGCCGCGAACGTCTGCGCGGCGAAATTCGTCCGCCCGCCGCCAATGACCCATATGTGCGTGTCTATCGCCTTCTTCGGAAAGTCGGGACGAAACGCAATCTTCCCTTTGGACGCCCAGCGCTGACGGAGCGCCCAGTCGCGATAAAGATGGGCTGCGGTCCACCAATCGCCCCGAAACGCACCAACCGTAACGGCATAGCCAGTTGTGCCGGAAGCCTTTCCTGCGATGCCGGCGTTCTCGACAAGCGTCTCGAACCAGACAGTCCCGTCAGGCGCCACCGTCATCGTCTTTTCGCGACATTCGCCATCCTGCGCGGCAATGTATATGCCGGACTCGCCAGTCATCAGCGCACACATCTGAAGACGATCGCTTGGATATGAAAAACTGAAGAGCTTGGTGTTCGTCCCGTATTCGGACATCTTCAGGAGCCTTCCTCCAACATTCGCCTTGGATGGCGTAAGCACCGTCGCCGCCGGGTCATCCGCCAAGACAACCCGATTCAGGAACGGATATTGGATGGAATGGAGTGCCCAAGCCTCGCTACGGTTGCGCACCTGTATCGACCACCTGCTCAAGGCATCTCCGGACGGCAACGCCACGCGGGCCTCCACATCGAACGTCGCATCGTCACCTGGAAGCCCAATGCCATTCCACAAGAACGTCGCCTCTCCGTCAGACTTCTCCACCTCGCGCATCTGGGCCGTGCGACGTTCCGTCACGTGGAGAAACACATTGGTTCCCGCATCCTTGCGAACGAAGCGCAATCCCCAGAACGACGGAAAGCTTTTCGTTGGATGGATGAACGAGACTCCACCAGCTTTCCTGTTTACGATTTCACGGATGGCAAACGCCTCATGCGATTCGCCAAACACGATTCTCATCGCATCATTCTCAAGCGTGACGGCATGGATGCCTGTCATGCACAATGCCGCAATAATAAGGATTTGCCGTTTCATCGTATTTCTCCAATCATTTTAAAAAACATGTTCAGCGAATCTGTATCACAAAACCCGGCTGGGGCTTCGTCACCGTAAAGGACCCCAGCCCTGAAATGTACTGTGGATGTGTCGAGGCGTCCGCGACGCCATATACGTTACGGTTACCCAAACGCAGCCTCGCGACGTTGACGCTATTCGTAAAGTCGAGGCGCACTTGCGCACCGGCTGCCACGCGCACATATGTATCTTCCGGCAACGAGAACGTCGCCGGTGTCTCGCGTATGCGCGTTATAGAGACATCATCGACAAAGCTCTGCCTATTCTTCGCCAGAGAATCGTCTGTGGAATGATCCACCGCCCTGACGGAGAAAATGTAGTCGCCCGGCTCATCTACGCGAAAGAGATACTCGAACCCCTGAAACTGCCGATAAAGCGGCATGGGGTCGATGCGGCCGATTTCGTTCGTGACAATGCCGCCGCTCTTGGTGAGTGTAAACTGGATGGGATTCTGGCTCCACTCACCACCATCTATGCGCGAGCGTGCGGCAACCCTCAGACGGTAAAGGCCGGCACACGGAACCGTTACCGTCTGATAGTAATGCGCCTTTGGACCGGACAGCCTCGCGACATGCGTTCCGCTCATGGCTGTCCAGCCATAGGCATTCAGCGGTTCTGTCGCATAGGCGACCCTGGATATGTCAGTAGTTGGGCGTTTCCACCAGTCATACGACGTATCGTCAAATCCGCCGTCTGACACAAGCTCGCCATACGTGTCGGCGTCCTCTGCCACGAATGCAATGTCGTCAACAAGCGTAAGCGATGATGTGGTCTGCTGCAGGACAAGCGTCACGGGCTGGTCCAACTGGATCGAGAACGGCGTTGGCCAAATCGCATTCGCCATCAGATGTGACGTTGCAGTGACGGATCCAAGATCGATCTCGTTGCCATCCGAAAACACGATCTTGGCCGATATCAGCCCCGCTTCGCCAAGTGACACATCGTTTGCCCAATGGGCCAATCGTGAAAGCCCCGCTCTCAGGCGATAGTTGCCGGCTGGCGCCTGGAATGTCGTCGAGGCGCGACCACCATTCCCCGAAAAGGCCAATGCGCCCGTACCCAGCGGACGATCCCAGTAGTTGAAGAGAGGCGTGGGACGCCAAGACGAGCCATTGTTCATGAACGTGGAAAGGCCTGCCGCCCCTGAAAGCGGCTGTTCTCCGGCCAAGGGATCGCCTACGCCATCCGTAAACGTCCAGCCTTCAACTGGAGTCTCCGCACGATAATATGTGTAGTGATAGGGCGGCGTATCCGTCTCCAGTGTCGGCTGATACTCGGCCGAACCATTTGGAACCGAAAATAGCACCTCTCTCTCCAGTTCGCCAACCAGTGTCAAACGCATATCGTCCAACGTAAGGCCGGAAGGATCCTTCGCATCGTCCTGTGCACGAAAGATCAGCGAGCGCGTCCCTGCCGACAGGAATGGCAACCGGACTCGCACACGCTGCATCGGGCCATCATTGACGGCAAAAGCGGCGAAGCGTTGCATATTCTCGTCCGTAATGCCTGTCCCAAGGCAAATCTCAAAATGCTGTACAATGTCGGGGCTTGCGTTGCGGACAATGCCGCACCTGTTTCGTGCCAGGAAACTTAGCTCGTATATGCCATCAGCGGGCAATGTGATTGTCGTGGCAAACTTCTGTATGGAGGCCACATGAAGAACGGCATCGCCATCCACTGGGCCGTAATTGTCGGCATTCACGCCATACGCATTCCATGCCCATCCGCCTCTCGTCATGTACCAACCAGGCCCTCGCCCGACCCAGCCATTGACGTCCTGATAATGCAACGACTTGCTCCATCCTTTGCCGCCCTGCTCTTCAAACGGAGCCTCAAAGTCGGCATTTTCAATGATGCCCGTCACTACCCCTCCTTCAACATACGTTTGTCCTGAGGCCTTCGCCTCCAGTTGCAGAACGCCAGACCGAATGTCCAAGAGCTTAACGCCCTCTCCAACCGCATTCGCGCGCGCCCAGCCATCGCCATCCTTTACGACATGCGTCGTGTCGCCCTCAGTCGTGCGTGTCAGGCGAAGTCCACCCTTCGCAGACGACTCGGCGACCGTATCGGCAGACGGATTCCAGGCTTCAGCCGTGTAGCGACTTCCGCCCGATAGCTTGAGGGCAGGGAGCCGTCCGCCTTGCCGCGCGATGACCGCACCCTCATCAAGCGTCAGGCTGGCCGAGGACTGTCTGCCAGATGCATTCGCGCCCACTATGAGCATGCCTGCGCCACGTTTGACCACAGAGCCTTCACCGTCGAATGCCAATGGTGGCGTTTCCGCGTTTTCCGCAACGTCGATGGAAACTGTCGCCGATGCGGCCATGCCAATTGTGCCCACCGGCTTCGGAAGCTGAAGCTCCATTGGTTTCTCATCCACATCCGTAAAGCGGTTGCGGGGAAGTCTCCACTTCCTCATGAGGTAGCGTTGCATGTCCAGACGCTGCGCCTCTGTAAGCGCATTCGTAAAGACGAGTACTTCTGAAATGTAATCTCCGCCCTGATGGCTATCCATGTTCGTGTCGCTGTACATCGTTTCGGAACGTGTGTAAAAGAACGTGTCAGCCTGTGTCACGATTGGCGCGAAATGGCATTCAAGCAACTGGAAGCCACGAATCGGCTTCGTGTTCATCACATCAAGAACCCGTCCATCGAGGAACGCCGTCACGGAGAAAAGGTCGGCAGCAAGGTCTCCGCGAGTTTCGAAATACTTCGTGATGTCGGCATACGGTCGCGTACTTGCCGCCTTTGCGTCTGGGACAAAGCCACCCGAACGGATTCGCTGGGAATACCCTATGGCGGCCCCAAACGTATCGTAGACGCCATGCACAAGGAAGATTGCCTGTATCTTGTCGACCACCTTGCTCCATTTGAGGTAGCGTCCTGCGAGATGTCCGCCAAAATAGACGGCTTCGCGACCATGTTTCGTCACCTTTTCCGGTGGTACGCCATCGTTGCCCTCCGTAGGATGGTACCATCTCGGCTCGGCAAAGACATAAGCCGGAGTTGCGCCAAGATTACGTGTCGGCTCAGGTTCGCGCACGTCACACCACCTTGCGACAAAAGTGCCGCCCGTTATGACCGTCGAGTCTGGCGTTACCCAGAATGCGGCGTCACGGCACACATCGGGAGCAACGGCCTCTTCTTCGGGATTGCCCGCATCCGCCGTCAGTTCAAGCGTCCCTCCAAGCGCGACAATCGAATAGTCCACCTGCGCATCAATGCTCGAAAGAGGCATTTTCAATGTGCCGTCGCCTGTCTTGTAGAACTTTGCCGTGGAGTCAAGGATGACCTGCCCTTCGGACGTTTCGGTTCCGCTCGCGACATGTGCGCCACCGGTTTCGCGGAAGCCGACTTTACGCATGTCCATCGAATGCGCCATTGCGCCGTTGGCCAGCATGGCTATGCCATACACAAACATTGCCGAAGCATTTTTCATCACGTTCCGTCCTTTCTTTTTCAGCCTTTGTACACCGGTAATTACTTCTTGCATAATACAAAATCCAGCCGTGCCCAACAACCCCTCCTACCGGAGGGGGTAGTGACGCAAGTGCGTTTTTGGTAAAATTGCGGCAATGTTAATTGCTTCGACTTTCTTTGCGCTGGTGACAACCGCCCATTCGCTTAGCGACGCCCAATTGCGCAACCGCAGCGATGTCCTTTTCGATATCACGGCAACCGTTGTCTTGCGCGGCACGCATGGTACGCGGCATTTCGCCGTGCAAGACGGTACTGGGATCGCATACCTATCCCTTCGCCCTGGATTTCCGAGCGAAACGCTTGCGCTCGGCATGGACGTGCGCGTCACGGGAACTACGGAAAGCGACGAGCGCGGGCTTGCCTATGCCGTTTGCGACCACATCGACCGCTTCGGGATGCGAGACTTGCCGCAACCTGTAGACGTCACACCATCCGAACTGTTGAACGGGCAATATCTCCACAAGCGCGTTCGAGTAACGGCAACTGTAAACGACATCTTCTTCGACGAGATCACACCACGCTGGATATATCTTGATCTCGCAGATGGCTCAAGCCACGTCACGGCCGCGCTGATCGTGGGAGGGCCCGCTCCAATTCTTGAAAATCTCATAGGCGTGCGCGTCACCCTCACAGGCATCTTGCTTGAACCATTCCACAACGACAGAACACACCTCGGCTCGATCCTTACCGCACATGGCATCGACTCGCTCGTCCCTCTGCAGGATCCGCTTCCCGATCCATTTGCGGTTCCCGTGATTCCTCCGCCAGATGGGCTTCGGCCAGACGACTTCAGGACAATTGGCCGGGTGCGGGATTGCGGTGAAGTCATAGCCGTATGGGGGCAGACTCACTTTCTCATCCGCAGCGGCTCCACCGGCGAAATCCGTCGAGTAGACCTTCTTCAGCCCCCCGCGCCCGCATGTGGCACCGATGTGGATGTTGTCGGGGCCGTAGAGACCGATCTTTACCACGTAAACCTATCTCGCGCGCTTTGGAGGCCAGCAACCGTCACAAACCACAACGAAGCAGCCACATTGCCCCTATCCCTACGGGATATCTTCGCAGACGAACAGGGCTACCCATGCATCCGCACCACGTATCACGGCCAGCCGATCGCAATTGTCGGCATCGTCAGGAGCCTGCCCGCAGAAGGCCTTTCAAACAGCCGCCTCTACCTTGAGAACGACAATTACATCTTGCCGATAGACGTAGGCGCCTGTCCTGAAGCCATCGGCGGCATCTCAGTGGGAAGCAAGATACGGGTAGAGGGCATATGCGTCATGGACGTGCCAAACTGGCAACCAGACCGCATCGTGCCACGAATCGAGGATGTTCTGCTAGTCGTACGTACGCCACACGACATCACGGTTCTTGACACGCCGTCATGGTGGACGCCACCACGCACATTTGCCGCGCTAGGCGCGTTCACAGTCATCCTATTATGGGTCGCATTCTGGAATCTGCAACTCAGGAGGCGTTCGGAACGCCGTGGACGAGAACTCGCCCGCGAATCGGTCGCTCGCATAGAGTCCGACCTCAAGACAATCGAACGGACCAGACTTGCTGTCGAACTGCACGATTCCATGTCACAGTCGCTCACTGGCATTGCCATGGAAATAGAGGCGGCGCTTCAGTTCAAGGAACACGCGCAGGATGGACTCATTCAGCATCTTGACATCGCATGGCGGACACTTCGAGCATGCCGTTCGGAACTGCGCAACTGCCTGTGGGACCTTCGCAATCATGCGCTTGAGGAAGCCAACATGGAATCCGCCATCCGCAGATGCCTTTTGCCGCATCTTGCTTCCGTACGGCTCTTCGTCCGATTTGCAGTGCCACGCAACCGGTTCACGGACAATACGGCCCACGCAATCCTATGCATCATCCGCGAATTGACAATCAACGCAATCAGCCACGGGAAAGCAACCGAAATCAAAGTCGCCGGCCTCATAGAGGGAGACTGCCTCTCGTTCTCTGTGCGGGACAACGGTTGCGGCTTCGATCCAAGTGTGGCCCCCGACATAGCCCAAGGGCACTTCGGACTCCAAGGAATAACAGAACGAATCCACCGTCTGCATGGCGAGATGACAATCGACAGCGCACCCGGTCGACACACGCGGGTATCCGTAACGATACGGTTGCCGCACGACGATCACGAACACACACTCTCATGAATAGAATCTCCGTACTTCTTATAGATGATCACGCCGTTATGCGCATGGGGCTCGCCGCCCTTCTTGGCACACAGCGTGAAATCACCGTCGTCGGCGACACTGGCGATGGCCTGACAGGCCTCCAAATGGCAATCAAGCTCAAGCCGGATGTCGTGATAGCCGATCTGATGATGCCGGAAATGGATGGCGTAGAGTTCACTCGACGTCTGGTCAAGCAAGTCCCCAATACAAAAGTACTGATATTGACGAGTTTCGGTACTGCCGATGGCATCGCGCATGCGCTCGCCGCCGGAGCCTCCGGCGCCATCATAAAGACGATCGAGCTTCCGGAACTCCTTGCCGCCATTCGCGCCGTCGCCGCTGGCGAAAAAGCAATATCGCCAGAGATCCGTCAGATCTTGAAGAGTGACCAGCCAATCCCAACGCTCTCATCCCGGCAGAGCGAAATCCTTGAATCCGTCACGCAAGGGTTCTCAAACGAGGAAATAGCCACACGGTTGGGCATTAGCGTACCCATGGTAAAGGAACACCTAAACCTTGTCTTTTCCAAGATTGGGGCGGCAAACAGAACCGAAGCCGTTGCAATCGCATTTCGCAAGCATCTACTGAAGATTTAGCGGCAAATCCAGATCGACATCAGAATCCTTTGTAATCATTGTATGTTAACTTATGATTTTTGCACACCGTTTGTGCTATACTTCACCGCATGAAACGGATAGGCATCTACGTGGAGCGCCATAGGGCGTGGGGGCGGCAGGCCTGCGAAGGCATCTGCGCATTCGCGCAGGAACGGCGGGACTGGTCCCTCTCGATGCTTGAGCCAGGAGACTTCAGGTCGCCAGCATTGCTATCTGGATTCGACGGTTTCATCGCACGTATCCCCAACACGCGTGTGGCCAATGCGCTAAGGCAGACGCACAGGCCTGTTGCGGACCTGACGCGCGAAGCGGTCTCGAAAGGGCTTTTCATATGCACGGCGAGACAGGACAACGCCGCAATCGGCAAGCTCGCCGCACGGCATTTCATCGAGCACCGGTTCACGAACTTCGCGTTCTGCGGCTATGCCGAACGGCGCTTCTCGAACGAAAGGCGGCATTCGTTTGCCCGCCATCTCGCGCTCAATCGGTTCAAGGTGGAGACATACGACTGCCCGCCCACTGCGGTGCAGGATTACGACACCGCCACCGCTAGCCATGAGGCATTCGCACCCGCGCCGGACGTGAGGCATCTGATGCGCTGGCTCAGGAAGCTTCCGAAACCCGTCGCCGTGTTTTGCGCAAACGACTATCGCGGTCGGCAAGTCATCGAGGCCTGCGCGGATGCCGGCATTGGAGTGCCCGAAGACGTGGCCGTGCTCGGAACCGACAACGATACGCTCGTCTGCAACTTCGTAACGCCTACGCTCTCAAGCATCGACCCCGACGTCATGGCTCTCGGCAGGGCCGCAGCCGAATCCGTCTCAAGAGTGCTTGACGGAGGTGACGCACCCCCGGATCCGGTTATGATCCCTCCGCGAGAGCTTGTCGTACGCGCCTCCACGGATACGTTCCCTGTGGATCCGCCATGGCTGTCGGACGCGCTTGTGTTCATCCGGAGGAACGTCAACCGCCGCCTCTCCGCCGCTGACGTCTATGCGGCGGTAGGCCGTTCCCATACGCGTGTGGATGCCGCATTCCGCGACAAGCTCGGCACAACGGTGCAGTCGGAGATACGCCGCGTCGCGCTCGCCGAGGCGAAGCGACTGCTTGCCACATCCAGCATGCCCATATCCGACATCGCAAAACTCACGGGATTCTCATCCCCCCAATACTTCTGCAACGTATTCACCGCCACGTTCGGCAAGCCCCCATCGGCACTTCCCCGAAAAGCGTGATGGGCGGGATCGATTGCTTGCCACTCATCTCAC
>CAVJWR010000006.1:6955-8551 GCA_963653155.1 Limosilactobacillus gorillae | reverse complement strand
ACATGACATGACGTCCTGTACGCAAATCAGGATTCTTGGCAAAGAAGTTCGCTACCTTGGTTTCCAGTCCAACCGAACTGAATCGCCCCGCATCCGTCTTGACCTCGAAGAAATCAAGACATCCCGTCAATTCGTTTGCGCAAACAAGATCTATTTCGTTTTCTCCCTTCCGATCCCACCAGCCACCTATTCGCGTGTATCGACCTTCTTCCAAGAATTTCATCTTGAAATACCGCTCAAGCGCGAAGCCGGCGAATGCATCGAAATCGCGCTCGACAACCGTCCGCACAACTGCGAACTGCTTTTGTGCCAGCAAGTGCTGATACTTTAGGACGAAACGGAACCAGAATCGAAAAAATTCATCGTCGATCCGATAGTGAAAGTTCCTCGTCGCAGAACGTTCCCGGTACGGCTGAATCTTCCTGACAAACGAATATACATTCTCAAGCTTCGTCAGCTGTCCACCGACCTCAACACCGATAACATTCCGAATCTCGGCATATGAAGTCCGCCCGGAGGCTATGGCCGACAGAATCGAAAAATAGACGCCACAATCCTTGCCAAACTCTTCGCCTAAGGCAACAAGCCCCTCGTCCACGTAGGAAGAACTGATTCCGAAAACGGTCTCCAACATCGCCTTGCGTGTTAGCGCATCGTTATCGACAAATATCTCAACGTAACGCGCAACTCCACCAGTCATAGCCCAGAGGGCCAAAAGATCACGATTTGAGCCTTGCGGATTCAACCGGCGAAAGACATCCTTCAATAGAGATGTCGTAAAAGGCATAAGTTCAATCTTTCCAGTGTTACGTCCATAGAGAGGTTCATTCTTGTCAAAGAAAATGCGGTTCATCATACGATCAACACTGCCACACACCACAAGGTTCAAATGAGCCTTCTTATGCAGACGATCCCAGATTCCCTGTAGATCGCTGAATACCGCCGGATTAATCCTGTCGAACTCCTGAAACTCGTCGATGACAAGCGTCAGCGGCGTATCGATCGAGTAAAGCATCAAAGCCTCGAAAAGTTGAACAAAACGTTCAGCCCTACCCAGAATCGGCCGCGTCAAGACTTTTGATGCCTCTTCCTGAAGTAACTGGCAAAGATCCATTTCAGCCCTTCTCGTCAACAGAAAATACAGATAGACACCATTGCCATCATTAAGTGCTTTCTCTACCAACTCCGTCTTGCCCACACGGCGCCGCCCCGAGATGACGGTAAATCGAGACTCTTTTTGAGATTTCGCACGAATTCGTCTCAATTCAGCCAGTTCGTCCTGTCGTCCTACAAAATCCATTCATAAACCTCCGTTTGCCATACAGCCGTTTGCCATACAGTTGTTTGTTTTGCCGTATTGTATCACAAACATGACTCTTCTGACATTCCCCATAATAAATCTCTCATATCAGAAGCATTATGAGGCTATTAATGTAAAACGCCGTGTCAGTGTCGTCTCAAAATTGAGAAACCATTGCCATCGTTAATCAACCACCGCATTTATATAAATGCAGTGGTTGGCTTATCTAATCTTACGACTCTATCACATCATCTCAGGGAGAACACTGTCCCGGTTCTGAGTGGACGGTTGAACTC
>CAVJWR010000006.1:423-6945 GCA_963653155.1 Limosilactobacillus gorillae | reverse complement strand
ACTCTCCGCAACCCGCGTCGATTGCGCCGTTAACGATGCGCGGCCCGCCGGCGTAGTCCGTGCCGAAGTACGCGCGGTCGATGCCGGCTTCATCCCATGCGGTCGTATAGGCCGTCGTGTCGCCAAAGTCAATTGATTGACTGCGGCGACTGCGCGGACGAGCGTTCGCGTCGAGAGAAACTTTAGCTTCCACGCAATCGGAGACAACGTACCCCTCCGCCATTGTCGGCAACAGGGCAAACACGCAATGATCGTAATCGGAGTTGCCAGTCATGCTCTTTGTTGCGCACAAAAGACTGTTGTAGACCTTACACGCCAAGCTGACGCTTCCCTGCTTCGTATTCATGAACGTGCAGTTGTATGCCAAGACAGAATGGAAAACCGAACAGTAACCCGCAACGTCATCCGTAAAGAGACAATCAAAAATCCTTGTATATCCAATCGAATCAGCCCCAGAATATCTGGAGCAGCCGAAAACATCCGGCCCAGACCACTGCCCGATTGTCGCCGTATTCGAGTCGAACGTGCAACGGACATAGGCACCGCCACGACACCCGCCACCCCGATACGCAGTATTGCCGGTGATGCGGCAGTCGAGAACGACACTGCCATCGCAACCAAGTACACCGCCACCAGTCGAGTTCGCGAAATCCGTATCAAGGTTTCCCGAAACGAACCCGCCCGTGAGCGTAAATCCTTGCAGAATTGCGCCTGCATCAAGCCGCACGCAGCGCGTCGCGCCAGGTCCGAAATCGCCGCCGTCTGTCGGACGCACCCCGACAATCGTCGTTGCCGCCGCACCGTCCGTCGAGACGAGCAGCGTGTTCGCGGGAAGATGCACACGCGACTGCGTCGCTTCAGCGCTCTCGTCGCAGACACCTTCCGCGTACGTGCCAGGCAATGCGTAGATGACGCCGCCCGCACACTGCGCGACCGCATGGGCCAAAGTCTTGTACGGTGCCTCTTTCGTTCCTGCATTGCCATCGTCTCCCGACGGGCTTACATAGACAGTCTTGCGCTCGATCTTGACATAAAGCGTCTTCGTGCCGTCGCTGTTCGTGCGGACGCGAATCGCCGCCGTCGCGGGCTTGCCGTCCGCCGCAACCGTCACAGTGCTGTCGAACAGTTCAGGATCACATGTCGCCCCTTCCGGCAACGTCAGGAAATCTATCGTCGGCGCGGTTACGTTCGCGAAATCAGCAATCGTCCCCGAAACAGTAACGCGCCCGGCCATCGCAAAGGAATCCGTCACAGTCAGCGTACCGCCGCCCAGCGTAAGCGTCGCACCGTCGGCAAACGTCAGTGAACCTACGGATGACGCCGCCGAACCAAGCTTCAGAATGCCGGTCTTGGCAAGTTCCAACGTCCCTGGCAGTTGTGTTCCGTGAAGGACCAGGCGCGTTGTTCGTCCGTCGGCATCTTCGTCCTTGGCGACCTTGAGAGTACCGTAGAACGCCGAGCAGTCGCCTGTAACATCCACGGTGAACTGACGGTCAGGGGTTTGCGCAAAGAGCGCGTTGTTAGCATAGACAAAAAGCGTTTTGTCTGCCGCCGCACTCAGCGTAGACTGAAGATAAAGTGTTGTGCCAGAATAAGCGTCACTGATGGCGAATGGCGCGTCCGCCGACGATTCGACAGTGATGCGGCCTTTCAGCGTAACAGGCTTCCATTGCAAGCCAATCTTACCTCTGTGCAGGAAAAGGCCTTCTCCGCCGACGCCAAATGAAGATGCACCTTGAGAGATAAAAACATTTAATGTTCCGGCCTTATCCTCATCGCCAATGTGAAGCGAATGGCAGTCAAAGACATGGACCTTATTGTCATTCGGCGTGTCGAGACGATAGCCATGCGAATAGTAGTCGCCATTAACGTCAGGCGTTTCGCCGTCCACGCCATATTCGCCGGACGAATCCACCCACCACTTGGCGTTTTCAAGGGCTGAACTCGCGTTGTCGCCAAAGATGCTGACATCCTGATACAGGTCGTATTTCTCATGCGTCCCATCAGCGCAGACAGCGGACGCAAGAGCAAAAGCCCCAATGAAAACGCAACGCTTAATGTTCATTTGATTGTCCTTTCTTTAGTTACCGCCAGATCTCCACGTCGTCGTACAGCATCGTCCCTTCAAGGCTGCCGAGGACGAAACCAAGGCCGTTGACGTTCTCCGGCACGACCACCAGCCCCTCGAACGTCCGCCACGCGGCATCTTTCGTGCAAGGCTGGCCGAGGAACGTCTCGCCCGGAACCTTCCAGTTCCACTGGCCATCACGCTTCCAGCCGACAGTGACGGTCGGATGCGCCCCCTTCGCCCGTACGCGCAGGTAGAGGACTTCGCCGGGACGCAAATTCCCAGCCGTCGCGGTGAAGGATCCGACACCATTGAGACGCAGACAGCCGGGGGCTGAAAATCCATCGCGTTCGTCGCGGACGAACCGATCCGCCGGCGGATCCTTATCGCGCGTCCACGTCACGTATTCGGACGGAACCGCCGTACCTGTGCCGTCACAGGACGAGTTGGCGCAGACGTTCGTCATCGCGCCTTCCGCGATCAGGGCATGCGCAGTCGCCACGCCGCCGGACGCCAAGCGGATCGCACGCCGAAAGCCTGGCAACTGAGACTCCCATGTCGGGAACTTGAGCCAGCGGTGATCGGTGCGTCCCCAATCGATCGTCAGGCCCCGTTCGCCATAGATCCACACGTAGTCGTCAGCGATGGCCGTCGCCGCGAGGAGGTTGCGCTGGAATGCAAGAACCTTCGATCCGCCCAGTGCCGGAATGGCCCAATAGTCCTTGTCTTCAAGCGTGTAGGAATCGACATACTGGCCGAAGCCGACGGACACCCCGGACGTGTACTTGACGCGGTTCTCCGGCTCGACGAGCGGCAGGACGTCCCGAATCGTCTCGTAGGCGGCGGCGCGGAAAGCATCCGGCCCGCCAACGGTCTTGTAGCCGGTCGTCTCATTGCCGTCAATGAACTTCGCGGTCGGCGGCACGACGTCCAGCATGCCGTTCAGGAAGGCGTGCCACAAGTCGCCCTTCATTTCCTCGGCGGCCTGAACGACATTCCGTGCGCGGACAATCTCCCGCCATTCCGTGAAGAGCCAAAAGGTCAGGAGCCTCGCTTCGGGGAATTCGGTGAAGAACGCCGAGAAGAATTGCCGTCCCCGCACTCGCGCAAGCCGACAGGCTTCGGCGTAGGACGGATCGCCGGCACTCAGACGGAACTGGGTCTGCTTCGTGTAGTCTTCATGGTCGAGACATACGCCACGAAAGCCGGCTTTCCGAGCAACGCGGGCGAAGACGGCGGCATTGGAAGCCGCATTCGCCCATGCCGCGTCATCTGTCCACGCAAGCCGCTTCGCCGGAATGAGGAAGCCGAACGCCAGCGACTCGCCAAGACCTTGAAGCGCAAGGCAATCGCGGAGAAGCACGACGCTTCGGTCGAAATCCGATTCCTTCCAGTCCGATGCCGCGAGCAGGTCAAGCGAGCCATCCGCCGCCTGTCGGTCGATAGGTAGCAGATAGCCATCATATCCGACGGACGCGAGCTTGTCGCGGTTGCGCCAGACGTCTTCCGTGCCGATGGCCAGAAATTCCCAGCCATAGCCAAGAATCGTTTTCTTTCCCGTTTGGGCCGCAACGCCTGCGCAAGAGGTTAACATCAAGACCGATAGCGCCAGCCCTTTTATGGCATGATTTGCATTTATCTTCCCCATGGGGATAGAATATATCCCAAACAAAAAAAAATGCAACCTACCCGAATGGGTCAGTCAAGCGCGGCCATTTGTGACCAGTCGCTTCGCCGCAATCCCAAACGTGCTAACTCATGGCAGATGTCGAGGCTTTCATCTCTACGGGCGACATCCGAGGATGGATGTCAAGAGACGGCAACTCATACACCGCATTCGACGGCAAGCCGTCATGATCGAGAAACATGGCCAGGTAAAGCGGAAAATAGGAGATCTTGCCGTATCGAGATGCATTCGCATTTGAGAACACGATCGCACGCCGTATGTCCGCATCATTTTTCTTCAACAGACCATTCAGCGCAACATGCGTCTTGTAATGACGCCCTGACTTGACCTCCAATGGCAGGACTTTTGAGTCTTTCTCAATTATGAAATCAACCTCCCCCACATCTTCTCCGTTGTAATAATGCAATGGGAAGCCATGAAATGACAGTTCCTGCGCCAAGAAATTCTCGTAGACCGAGCCATTGTTGATTGACGTCTCGCCTGAAAGTATCTTGAACTGAATGCCATCCATGTACATCGTCGACAAAAGCCCCACGTCGTTCATGAACAGCTTGAAGAAATTCGAGTTCTGAGTCAGCCGCAGGGGAAGTCGCGCATCCGTCACAACAGGGCACGAAAGAGCAATGCCAGACTCCTGAAGCCAAATGAAGTTGTCCTCAAGCCGCGCGAGCCGACTGCCCGCCTTAACGTCAGCGACATGAAAGCGCTTGTTCTTCTTGTTCAACTCTTCCGGTAATAGTTCCAAGACGCGCAGGATGTGTAATTTGCTACCCTTGGCATACTTGCTGGCATCCTTTCGGTATTCGACCAGAATGCCCTGCTGCACCTTCACGACCTCGGCAATGTTCTTCGTGTCCAAATACGTCTGGACGGCCGCCGGCATTCCTCCGACCACCAGATAAAGCCGAAGGAGCGTATTCATCCGATCATGGACAACAGGATCGACCGCCCTTTCTTCCTGCCAACACCGACGAAGATGCTCCATGATCTCATTGGACAGTCCCATTGCGCGTACGAATTCCGAAAATGAAATCGGATACATTCTGATTTCGCGCAAATATCCGACAGGAACGGAACGAACATCCTTTAGCTCCACACCAAGCAATGAACCACTGAGGACATACCGATAACTGCCCTCATCCACAAGAAACTTGATGTATGTCACGACTTCGGGACACTCCTGAATCTCGTCAAAGAAAACCAGCGTCTCACGAGGAATAAGACGAACTCCAGGCAATGCCGACAGGCGCATCAGAATGTCTGTCTCATCGCTGACATCCTTGAAAATAGCCTTGGCCTTTGTATCTTTTATGAAATTGATTTCAACAACAGACTTAAAATGACGACGACCAAACTCGCGAATACTAAAAGTCTTGCCAACCTGACGCGCACCATCTATAAGCAAGGCTTCGCGCCGATTTGATGCATAAAATGACGACAATTCAGTCTCTATCTGTCGATTTATCATAATATTTAGACCTTTCGCCGCATATGATACCAAAACTACGTCATTAAATACAACATCAAAAGTGGTATTTATGTCATTTTTTCACATGTAGAATCAACCCAATCTGTCATTTTTCTGTAAATTCAATCGGACAAGGCGCAATAGTGTCAACAGAAATTGACACTATTGTACCATTCGGTCAAATGTGATACGGAAAATTTACACTTTCATTTCTTCTACAATTTGTCAACTGTGGGATAGGCGCACAGCCGAGGGGGACTGAATTTGATATAATGACCACCATATGTTCGCCCTTGCGTCCATTTTCATTGCGACATCCGCGCTAATCACGAACTGCGCGGACGTGGCGCGCGCCGTGTTCGCGCGGCACACGGGTGCGGACTTCCGGATTACGGGCTCCGTTCACCTTTCCGAAAACTTCGGCGACTACAGCCTGCTCGTCGCGGACGCGAGCGGCGGCGCACAGGTCTTCAGCATCCGCCAGCAACCCGACTGGCAGACAATCCGCAACGGCGACATTCTCTGCATCAGCGGCATAATCGTCCGTACCGAACACGACTTCACCGCCGCACGTTGCCGAAGCTTCCGCATCCTTCGGCACGAACCGCCGCCCGCGCCCGTCGCCGTCTCGGCCGCGCAGCTGGCGAGCGGCCTTTTCGACTGCCGTTTCGTCCGCATCACCGGAGAACTCGTCGAGGTATTCCGTGACGAGATCGACTTGCGTTACGTCTACGCCTCACTGGACTGCGCCGGAACCGCCGTCTACCTGACCGCCCGCCTCGACGAAGCGGACGAGAAGCGGCTTCGCGCACAACGCGGTGCACACGTCGAAGTGACGGGGCTCGTCACGCCCGGCGCGGCGAACGCCCGCCGTGCGCTCGTGCGCACCCTCTCCTGCACGGGTCTTGCGGACATTCGGACGCTGACGCCCGCGTCTGCCGACCCTTTCGCCGTGCCGGATGTCGACTCGCTTCTCGCCTCAACCGCAGATCCGTCCCGTACACCGGGGCGTCGTCGCCTGACAGGCACCGTCACGGCCGTCTTCGGCACACGCCGCCTGACGCTTCTCACGGATGCCGGGCTGACGCACAACGTGCGCCTTGCCGGCGACCCTCTGCCGACCTGCGGAGACCGCATCGAAGCGGTCGGCCTACCCGAGACGGACTTCTATCGCATCAACCTGACGGATGCCGAATGGCGAAAGGCCTCCGGCGCACCTGCCGTCCTTCCGCCGCCCACGGCCATCACACTCGACAAGCTGCTGACGGACGGACAGGGACGTGCGCAAATCAACCCGTG
>CAVJWR010000006.1:0-413 GCA_963653155.1 Limosilactobacillus gorillae | reverse complement strand
TCGTCATCGACCAGCCCGTCGTCGGCAGTGCACAGAAAATCGTCACTCTGAAGGACGGCGACGCCACGCTGCCCATCGACATCACGTCGGCGACGAACGTCCTCATGCAGATTTCCGTCGGTTGCCGCCTTGCCGTTATCGGCATCTGCATCGTGGATACGGAAACAGGACGAGCGTTCGCGGCCTTTCCGCACACCTCCGGCCTCCTTCTCGCGCCGCGTTCGACAAGTGACATCACCGTCCTCGCGTATCCGCCATGGTGGACGCCGCGCAAGTTCATTGCCCTTCTCGTCATCCTCGCCGCGCTCCTTGTCCTGATTTTCATCCGAAACCGCGTCCTGAAATCCATCATCGCCCACAAGAGCCAGCAGCTTGTGCAGGAGAAAGCAGCCGCGATCGCATCGGAACAACGC
>CAVJWR010000005.1:15523-57492 GCA_963653155.1 Limosilactobacillus gorillae | reverse complement strand
GCGGTTCCGCACGGGCGCAGCTCTTCGGTGGAGGGCATCGTCGGCGCCGTGGCTATCCTCGACAACGAGGGTACGGCGAACGGATGCATACCCGACTACGAGACCATCGACAACTCGCCGCTCTCGATCATAGTCCTCACTCTCGCGAACGATTCCACGCAGACGCCGTACCTGCAGCTCATGGCCTTCATCAGCCGTGCGCTTCGGGCGGACAATGGATACCTCGACTTGATGCGTTGCGGTACCGCCAGCGAGATGCGCAAGTTCTTCCGTGATTCCAAGTGACGAAAACAGCAGGACAGCATATGGGGCAAAGCATGAAAGAGCAGCTTGAGACGCTTAGGAGGATTCAGGACATTTCCCTCACCCGTGCCGAATGCATGGCTCATGGCGATTCTGCGCACGCGGAGCGGTTGGGCAAGGAGATCGCTGCGCTTGCCGACACGCTCCAGCCTCGCATCCGCGAGCTGTATGGCAGGTTGAGCGCCTCAAAGCCGCTGTTCATGGCGGCTTTGCACAACGGCAATTGTTCCGGGTGCGGCATGCTGGTGCCTGCCGCCGTAGTGCGCATGCTTCGCCTTGGCGAACATCCGGTCACGTGCGCGACATGCGGCAGGTTGCTCTACGAAAACAAGGGAGCGGTCGCTTCGGCCCGTCAGCCCAACGTTGCGGAGAGCGATGACGAGGTCTCGAAGGTGAAGGGGCTGGCGCGGTTCTCTTCCGAGGCGCTGATGATTCCCTGCATGGAGGCGAAGACTCCGCAGGAGGCGATAAGGCAGCTCGCGCATGCAATGGCCGAGAACGGATACGTCTCGGATGGCGAAGAGCTTACGAGGCTTGCGCTTGAGCGTGAAGCGCTGCTTTCCACCCGCATGAACGACGGAACCGCCGTTCCGCACGTGCGTGGCGTGGAGGGCGGTTCCCTTACGTTCTCCCTTGGGGTCTTGCCGGAAGGCATCTTCTGGGACGATTCGGGGGAGAAAGTCAACTTTGTTGTCCTTTCGGCAATCCCGAGCGCAGGTTCCGCGTTCTTCATGAAGCTGATGGCGGACCTTATGGCGGTGTTCCGCCGCAAGTCGTGCAGGGCAGACCTGATTGCCGCAAAGGATTCCGCGACCCTGTGGCGCACTCTCGTAAACGCCACAAAGCGTGTCATACGCTGAACTGTGGTATAATGGCATCCCATATGTGCAGACTATCCTTCAGATGTTTGGTGACAGCCATTCTAATCGTGGCTTCAGTGGGTTCTTCAATGGCGCAGTCGCAGCGTGTCGTAGGATCCGGCGACGGAGCCGGATCCCCATGGGCGACAGACCAGTATCCGGGTTTTGACGGGCTGGACGATCTGCCTACTCCCGAAAAGAAGGACAAGGGATGGCTGTGGCGCTGGTTTGGGATCGGCAAACCGGCTCGCGAGTCGGCTTCACTCCAGCTCCAATGGGCACAGAAGCAGGAGAAGGATGGGGATTTCAAGGGTGCGGCGAAGTCTTATGACGCGCTTGTCCGCGAATGGCCCGCGTCCCCGGAGGCATCCAAGGCCCAGTTCCTGCTGGCCTATCTGCTTGAGACGAAGCTTTTCGAGTATGATTCGGCCTTTGAGGAATTCTCGTACCTCCTTGACTTCTATCCGAGGGGCTGTCCATATGCGAATGTGGTTGCCGAACAGTACAAGCTGGTGAACCTGATGATGGACACTAGGCGCACGTTCTTCGGGATGAGCTTCACCGGCAATCGCGAGCTGAGGCAGGGGTATGAGCAGGTCGTGCGCCGCGCCCCTGGCGCAGATTACGTCCCGGAGGCAATGCTCAAGATCGCCGATCTACGAGAGCAGGATCTCGCCTACGAAGAGGCGATAAAGGTGTATGCCACGCTGCGCAGCCGCTATCCCGGCACAAAGGAGGCGCGTCAGGCGCTGTACCTTGAGGCGAAGGCCCGAATGTGGCTCGTACGTAGGCTCGCGTATAACCTTCCGCGCTGCCAGGATACCGAGAGTTACCTGAAGATTGCGCTAAGGAAGGATCCGAGCCACCCGAACGTGGATGAGATGCGCGGGTGGCTGAAGGAGCTTCGCGAATACATTGCGGAGGATGCGTGGGTTCGCGCCAAGTTCTACGATACGAAGCAGCGTACGGGGCATGCCGCCGCCACGTCATACAGGAAGTTCCTTTCCGAATACCCGGATTCCTCCCACGCGGAAGAGGCCCGCTTGCGCATTCAGGAGCTGGAATCCACCCAGAAAAGCGAAGGATCAGACAAATGAAGAAAGCGTTTACGATTACGGCTTTGTGTGCCATGGCACTGCTGTCAGGATGTGCCAGCTATACGTGGGGCACTTCTTTGCCTGAGGATTACCGCACGGTTTCCGTGCCTGTCTTCGAAAACGCGACCGAAGTGTCGGAACTGGGGCCGATGGTGTCCCAATATACGTTGCGCGAATTTCAGAGGGAGGGTACGTTCCGTGTGGCGCGTCCGTCGGATGCCGCCATTGAGGTGCAGGGTGTGCTTAAGCGCATGACGCGCGATGGCGTGGCGTATGACCGTGGGCAAGGAATGCGCGCTTCGGAATACCGTTACACGATTGTCGCCGAGGTGACGTTTGTCGACAAGAGGAACGGCAAAGTGCTCCTTGACCGCAAGACGTTTACTGGTGAGACGACATTCCTTACCCATAACGACCTGCTTACGGGGCAGAAGAATGCCTCCACACGCATCGCGAGCGACATCGCTCGCCAGATTGTGAACGAGGCACTTGCCCTCAATCTGGGCGACCGCCGCAAAGGTGTGGTTGAAGGCGTTCAGAAGTGAGATGCTTTCGGCTCTCCAAAGTGGAATACCGCTTGCGCCCCGACCATTCGAGGAATTGGCACGGGATCTGGGCTGTGAAGAATCGGATCTCATAGGTTGCGCCGCCGATGCCCTGAACAGCGGCAAGGCTCGCAGGTTTGGGGCCGTTTTCGATGCCCGCAGGCTTGGGTTCAAATCGACCCTCTGCTGTGCCGCCGTGTCTGATCCTGATGCCGCCGCGAGATTTCTGGTTCCACGGCGCGAAGTGTCGCACTGCTACCTTAGGGAGGCGGAAGGATGCCCGAATCTCTGGTGGACCTGGAGCGCCCCTTCGGATGGCTTTGAGTCTTCTGTCGCGGAGATACCGTTTCCATTCAGGTCGCTTCCGGCTACGCGACGCTACAAGATTGATGTTGTCTTTGGCGGCCCCACGCGGCAGAGGGACGAGAGTACTGAGGACAATCTGCCGCCCCCTGACGAGATTGGCCGTAGGATAATCCGCGCAATGCAGGGCGATACCGAGTTGCGTCCCGATTATTTCTCTCATCTGGCCGATGAGATCGGGATAAGGGAATGGAATCTGCTTTCTACTCTTGAGATGTGGCGCCGGAACGGAAGGCTCAAGCGAATAGGACTGCTCCTTGACCACAGGAAGAGCGGGTACACCGCAAATGGAATGTGCTGCTTCAGGGTAGAGGGAAGTACGCAAGAGGCCGGTCGCGCACTCGCTTCGCTGGATGAGGTGTCGCATTGCTATGAGCGCCCGACTTGCGCCGAGTTCCCGTACAACCTTTTTGCGATGATCCACTGCTCTTCCGTGGATGAGGCCAACGCTGGCTTTTGCGCCCTCAAGCGGCGGCTGGAAGACCTTGCGTCCGCTCCAACCGCCTCCGTAATGCTCATATCGACGAAAGAGTACAAGAAGACGTCGCTTTCATTCTTCGACTGAATGCCTGTGGCGGTTGTGCTGGAGTTTCAGGTCATGGATTTTTCTGTTGTACTTGTAAGGCCGGAGATACCCCATAACACCGGGGCCATAGGACGCCTTTGCGTCGGTCTTGGCATTCCACTCCATCTGGTGCGTCCGTTCGGCTTCCGCCTTGATGATAAATCCATCCAACGTGCGGGCCTCGACTACTGGAAACACCTTGATGTCACCATCCATGATACATGGGAGGAATACCTTTCGGCGGCAAGGCCAACTCGTCTCATGATGCTTTCCACACATGGGGAGCGTTCGTTATATGAATGCGCATTCAGGAAAGGGGATGCGCTTGTGTTCGGAAACGAGAGTTCGGGGCTGCCGAAAGAGATGTACGAACGCTATCGGGAATCCCTGTTCAGGATTCCCATGCCCGGCGAACATGCGAGATCCATAAATCTCGCGAATTCGGTGGCGATAGCCGCCTATGAATGCCATCGGCAGTTATCGGCTTGTTGCGGCTCGTGATTCGCCGCCGCGAGGGATCATTTCAGCTCGATCACGGCGGTGATCGGGAAATGGTCGGAGGGGTACAGTTTCGTGCCAGGCCTTGCGTCGGCCCTTGTCGCGTATGATTTCACCTTCACGCCGTCGGAAACGTAGATGTAGTCGATTCTTGGGCCATACGGCTCCATTTCACGATCCTTCGGATTGAGTTCGAGGGCGTCTGCGACCGTATGCTCTTGGCTCAGCCACTTCCAGTCGGAAAAGGTGCGCCAAGGCCCGGTTGGTGCCGTCTCGCTAATGTAGAGGGCATTCTTGAGAAGCTTCGCCACGGCGACCGCAGGAGCTTCCGTCTCCGTGCAGTTGTGGTCGCCTGTGAATATGATGGGTGTGCCGGGCGGAGCGAATTCGCGCATCCGGCGAATGATCAAAAGCATTCCCTCTTTCCTCGCAAGGGCGCTTATGTGGTCAGTATGGGCGTTTGCGAAGCATAGCGTCTTGCCGGTCAGCTTGTCCCGTAGCCACATCCATGAGCATACGCGTGGGCATGCGGCGCCCCAGCCTTTCAGGCCGGGCGTATCCGGCGTCTCGGAAAGCCAGAACGTGCCGCACTTTATGGCCTCAAAGCGGCTCTTGCGGTACAGCACTGGAGACGCCTCGCCGGAAACCCTGTCGGCGTTGCGGTGTTCGCCGACGAGCGCGTATTCCGGGAGATTGTTTGTTATGTATGCGGCTTGCCCGGGGCATACCTCCTGCAACCCAAACGCATCGAGATCAAGCTTGCGGAGAAATCCCACGAGATCGGCCTTGCGCTCTGTCCATGCGTTTGGCGTGCCCCTGTCGCCAGACTCATACCGGATGTTGTAGGTGCCGATCTTTATGTCGCCGTTTGCCGCATGGAGTAAGGAAGGGAAACATAGCGAGATCGAAATGGCGGCTGATGCGACTGAGAAGCGATATGCAAGCGAATTCATTTTTTTGTGCCTTTGCTGTATGAGGTGCGTGGCTCATGATGCCAAGCAATGTCGGCCATTATACCACATTACTTTTGTAGTGGAGCTCGGTAATTTCAGGATAGGCCAATTCCGGGGCTATGGTGGCCGTGGTTGTGGTATAATCAGCGCATGTTTTTTGTCGGTTGGAAAAAATGTGTTCGGCAGATTTGCCTGTGAGGTCGCGAATGGAGAATCGGGACTATCGCTACAGGAGTGTCTTTGCGCAGGCGAGTTTCCAGTTCTGCGGACACATCGACGAATACCTGATCGAGAACACGCGGGATCTCGTCCTTTTCTATTGCCAGCCGCGTTTTGGAGAGCATCACCATGTCATACGCCGCTACGAAGAGGGGCGTCTCGTAGAGGAGCGGGCCATCTGTTCGTCGCAGGGCCTTTTCGCCTACTACTGGCTATGGCTCTGGCATCACAACGTCGAGCTTTGGCGCTTCGCACGCCGCCATCGCCGTGAGGCGACGCTTGTCGTCTGCGGGCATCCAGTCTGCCTTTTGGGCTCTGCTCTGATGCGCATTCTCTGCCATGCGAGATATGCATACATGATTGGCGATTATTTCCCGTCCAAGAAACTCGTCATCCGTGCCTTTGAGTGTGTCAAGAAGTTCTATCATGACCATGTCGATTTTGCCTATTACCTGACGGACGCCATCAATCGCCAGATGAATGGCGGCATGGTGCGTACGGATGCGGCGCACCGGACGGTAATGTGGGGCATGAAGCCGTTCGGCGATTGCATGAAGCCTCGTTCCGCTTCGCGGCGTATTCTGTTCGTTGGCCTTGTGCGTCCCGGTCAGGGCGTTGAGGAAATGCTTGATTTCCTGTCCATGCACATCGACTTTTCGCTTGCGCTTGTGGGGGTTGCGGCAAATGGCTATGGCACGGAGGTAAAACGGATGATCGCCGAACGGGGCCTCGGTAGCCGGGTCTACTTCGAGAACCGTTTCCATTCCGAACGTGAGCTTCGCGACATTGCTAAGACGTGTTTCTGCGGTCTGGCCCTTTACGATACCGCTCCAGATAACTTCACGCATTATGCCGATCCCGGAAAGGTGAAGGCATATGCCGAACTTGGTTTGCCGATTGTGATGACGCGCATCTCCGACATAGTGCCGTTCATAGAGCGTTTTCATGCGGGGGAGGTAGTGGCTTCTTCTGCGGATGTCGGCGCAGCTGTCGCGAAGATCGCCGCAGAACCTCATGTCTACATGAAGGGCATCGAGGCATTCAACGCCTATTTTGACTATCGTACATATTATCCGAAAGCCTATGTCGCGTGGGAGGAACTATGGCGGTGAACGAAGTTCCGGTGACGGTTATCGTGACAGGGCGCAATTCGGCGACGACGATCCGGCAATGCCTTGTGTCGCTTGCGGAACAGGATTGGCCGATTGACGAGATTCTTGTCTTTGACAATGGCTCGACTGACGGTACGCCGCAGCTTGTCAGCGATATCGCTCGGCATGCGAAAGTTCCGATTCGTCTGATAGATGGAGGGGCGGATGGCTTCATATGCTCCGCATACAATCGTGGCGCTGCGATGGCCAGGTCGCAGATACTTGTCCTCTGCCATTCGGATGGTCAGGCGGCTTCTCCACAAGAGCTTCGCCGTCTTGTCCAGCCGCTTGTCGCCGACCCTTCTGCCGTCGCCGCCTATCCGCGTCTCTTGATGCCGCGTCAGGTCTGGAATCGCTTCCCGTTCTGGCAGAAGTTCCTCTTTGTGCGGGCTGTGGATTCGACGGCGCATTCGAGGTGTGCGATATTCGACGCCGTGCGTCGGGATGTCTACCTCCGCGCGGGCGGCTTCGACGAAAGGCGGTTCTTCGCGGGATGCGGCATTGGCGGCGAAGACAACGATGCACAGGTACGCTTCGCGAAATTCGGGCGCCAATTGCTCACGGAGGCACGAGCCATTCATCTGCACCGTTTCTCGTCCAACTACAGGCTGAGCGACTACCTTTCGTTTCGGGCACTATTGGCGCGTACCTACGGCAAGCAGCTTCGCTGGCAGCGCGGTCTGGTAGACGCATCTGAACTGCTCTTTTTCATGCGGCCCGCCTTGGCCTTTCTGCCGCTGGCCGCGTTGGCGGGCTTTATGGTATCTCCCGGCTTCGGATGGCGCGCTCTTGCCGCCGCAGTGTCTCTCCAGATCGCGTTTGCGGTTCTTGTCAGCCGAAAGATGTTCACCTCGCGTACGACGTTGTGCGATCCGCGCATCGTCTTTGTGGTACCGATAACTGTCTTCATGATCTACTATGAGACTTTCTGGTTCTTTCATGGTCTATTCACACCGTTTCGCCACAAGACATGACCCCTCGCCTTTCCATCTGCATTCCGACCTACAACAGGCTCCCGTACTTGCGTGAGCTGATGACGGGTCTGTTGCCGCAAGTCGAGGCGGCGCGTGGAACGGTTGAACTCTGCGTGAGCGACAACGCTTCGACAGATAGTACTTATACCTATCTGAAGACGCTTGCGTGTCCGTCGCTCCGGTTCTGGAGGAACGAGGAAAACGTCGGCGGCGACCGCAATTTCCTCGTTTGCATCCGTGAAGCGCAGGGCGACTATGTGTGGCTCGTAGGCGATGACGATATGATTCCGGAAGGAAGCGTTGCGCGGGCACTTCGTCTGCTTGAGCAGTCGCCTGATCTTGTCATTGCAGATGAACTCGCCAGAGAGGAAAAGATCTATCCCGACTATCGCTCCTGCCTGCTGGGCGAGACCGGACGAAAAAGCCCTCTTGCGCTCACGCACACGCTCATCACGGCCAACATTTTCCGCCGTTCGCTCTTCGACCTCTCGTTTGCGGAAGCAATGCTGTGGACGAGCTACGCGCACATGTTCGGCTTCATTGGCCATGTGAGTGGGCGAGTGGTCATTGCGCCGAGTCTGATTGCGACGCGGGCGATACGGGCCGACTTTGCGCAGTATCCTTCGTTCCTTTGCCTTAAACATGCCTACTACCTGAATTACCTCGCCACGACATTCGGCTTGCCGTCCTATCGATGGAAGGCGGTACGCGCGGCGTTGAATCTGCCGTTCGAGTTTGGTTCGCGAATCAAACACTACCTGAAGAAGGGAATGGGACTATGTTTGCGGTAGGCATTTACGGTGGGCTTGCGAGCCAGATGAACCAGTATGCGTTCATGCGAGTCCTGAAGCGGAAGTTCCCGGACGTGGAGGTCAAGATGGCCGTTGCCGGCGATTGGCGACGCTACATGGAACATAATGGTTATGAACTTGACCGTGTCTTTGGTATCGAGCGGGACAGTATTGATTGGAAGACGCTTCGCCATCTGGCCAACTTCTACCCTTGGCACGGATGGTTCGCGAAGGCGATGAATGGCCTGTATCAGCTCCGTGATCGGCTTGTCGGTCCCAAGCCGACGCATATTACGTTTCCGATCCTCAAGCATGCGGACTGGACCGTGTTTGACCGGCTTGATCCCGCTAAGGACTATCTGCTGTGGTCGAATTATGCGATGGATTATTTCGATGAGGATGAACTTCGTTCAATCTTTGTGTTCAGGCCTCCGCTTGAAGAACGGAATGCCGAGCTGATGGACGAGATACGCGGTTGCGAGTCGGTCTCAATCCATGTGCGGCGCGGCGATTACCTGAAGTATGGCTTTCCGCTGATGCCAGCCTCCTATTATCGGCAGGCGGTGGAGCTGATTCGGAAAAGCGTAGTGGCCCCAAGGTTCTTTGTGTTCTCCAACGATCCTGATTGGGTGGACGCAAACTTCGATTTTCTGCCCGAGAAGACCGTGGTTCGCGGCAACCTTGGAATCCGGAGCTATGTGGATCTCCAGTTGATGTCGGCATGCCAACACAACATCCTCGCTAACAGTGGCTATTCGCTGTTTGCCGCGTGGCTGAACGCAAACCCATCGAAAAAAATCATCTCGCCGGAAGATATCTCATGTTGTCAATGATGCGAAAATGCCGTGTGCGCCTCGGCGACCTCTGGTGGTACACACTCCTTCTCTTCGCCGCCCAGCGTCTTGGCGATGTGATCAACATGTTTGTGGGGCTTTGGCTCGTGCCGAGATACGTGCCGCAGAATGAACTGGGCGCGGTATTGCCACTTTCGCAGTTCGTTTCTTTCATCGGCATTCCGTTGGCGATCGTGGCGATTCCGTTCATGAAGTTTCTCAACGTCTATGCGGAAAGGGGCGAAATGGGGAAGGTCAAGTCACTGTTGCGCGATGTTTTTTGGGGAACGGGCGCATTGGCTTTCGTCACGCTTGTGCTTGCCTGGGCCGTGATGCCATTCATTTTCACGCGCCTGCGCGTGGCGGTGGGTTCGCTTGGCTTTCTGGTGGTCGCGGTCTCAATCCTGGGGGCTGTCTCCGGGATTTTCCAGAATGCCGTGCAGGGGCTGAAGCTCTTTTCTGTGACGGTATGGTTCAGTGTGCTGGGAGCGCCGCTGCGCCTTGTCCTGATGCTATGCACTATGCCGTTTCGTGCGCTTTCGGGCTATTTCGTAGGGCAATCGGCCGGGCCTTTTGTCACTGTTGTACTTTCCCTTGTGGCGCTTCGCAAGAAACTGGGACGTACTGTCGTCGCCAAGCCCTATTGGCGGGAAGATAGAGGCGCCATCCTGCGCTACACGTGGCCGATTGCGCTGTGGACGGTCGCCACGATTTTCTTTGTGTCGGTAGATCAGCTTGTCATTCGCCATCGCCTGTCGGACTTCGATTCGGCGGGGTATTATGTCATTTCGCGCTTTGCGGAAATGGCGTATTATCTTGGCAATGCGTTTGTGGTGTTTCTCTTTCCGCTGGTTGCCGCCGGGAAAGGAACGGGCGCGTCGCGCCGCATCCTTCTACAGTCTGTCTGGGGGACGTTGGTCGGAGGGGCGCTTGTTTCGTTGGCCCTCCTTTTCGGAGGACGGACACTACTCGGATTCTCTCACTTGTGGCGGCCATACCAGCCATTTGCCATGGAAATGGTTGTCTTGGCCGTTTACAACACGATTGGCATCGTCTGCAACTGCTTTGTCACATACGAGATGGCACAGGGGCGTTTCCGTTTCCTTGCATACTCGCTTCCGCTCTTCGCCGTCAAGGCGGTTGTCCTCTATGCGGTGACGGGATTTTCGTTCTTCACCGGATTGGTGCCGCAACCTTGGCTGGATGCGCTTGCCGCATTCAACCCCAATCGGCTGGGCTGCGTACTTGCGTTTTTCCTTGCGTTCAGCCTGATCCATTTGACGTTGCTCTGCGTCGATGTCCTTCGGCGCAAGGCATAGTGCCCTCGGCACTGGGCGAGCTATCTGCGTGAAGAGCGCCGGATGGCGTCGGCGAGTGGGATTGTCACGCGCATGCCGAGCTCCGACATGATGCGGGCCGTGTCCGGCACATAGATCTGGGGTGGGAGACCCGTCTGCGTACCGAGAATCTTGATTTCATTTGTGCCGCCGAGTGCGGTGCGCACGGCGAAGGCAAGGTTTCGGATCGAGATCGCCTCGGGCGAGCCTACATTGTAGGTACATCCGGGCGTGCCGTATGCGAGAATCGCAAGGAGCCAGTCGATGAGATCGTCGGCGTAAAGGTAGCTTCGCAGTGGGGTGCCGTCGCCCTTTACGATGATCGGCTTATTGTCGAGTACGTTTTGGATGAAGTTGCCGATCGCGTAATGGATGCGGCGGTTGAGATATGGCCCCGTGAAGGCGAAGCACCGCGCAATGCGCACATCGAGGCCCGAATCGAGAAGCAGTCGCTCGGCGGCGAATTTCCCCTTGCCGTAGGCCGTGGCGGGAATGCAGGGGGCATCTTCGGCGACGGGGGCGGTTTGCGGGCCGTAGACAGCCCCTGAAGATGTGAAGAGGATCGAGGGGATGTGGCGAGTGTTGGCGAAATCGATTACGTGCCGCGTGCCTTCGACGATGATCGAGGTCATCTCATCGTCGGCAAGGTCGGTGACGGCCGGTGTCGCCGCATGGATGATCGCATCGAAGTCGCCCGTGATTCTTGAGAAATCGAAATCGCGCACATCGCCCTGTGCCCATGATACGAAAGGCAGATTGGCGAATTGCGGGTTGGCGGCCCGAAATGCGGCGGGATCGCGCGAGAGGATTGTATATTGGCCGAGCATAGCTCGGCCATCAGCACTGCTTTCGAGCCTTTGTTGCACAGCTCGGCCATCAGCATTGCTTGAGAGCTGTGTGTGGGGGGGGGCAGTGGTGATGGCCAAGCTCAGCTTAGCCAATAGCGACTTACCGAAGAAACCCGTGCCGCCAGTGATGAAGATCCGTTTCATGATTGTTTGGTGTGAGAGGTGGTGGCCGGGCCGTGGGGTGTGGTAGTGCTGATGGCCGATCTGTGATCGGCCAGTACACAAGGGCCTGTGGGCTTCCAATATACCGCCACTCCTTCGCCGGCTGTGGCGATCTCGATGATCTCGGCGTTGTAATCAAGGCAGGCTTCGCGGCCAAATGTCACTTCATCGTTGCCGCGCCCGATTTCAAGATAGCGCCCGGCGGCAAAGGCTGGCACATAGCGGCTTTCGGGCTTGAAGCGGGCGTTGGGGATGCATGAAGGCAGGATGCGAATGAAACGGGCGTCGGCTCGTGTGCAAAGCATATCACGCACGGCCTTTTCGCCGGGGCTGATGAATCCGCTCAAGATGATGTAGCCCTTGTCGACAGCGGCCTCCATGCGGCGCACCGCTGCGTCAATCTGTGTAGGGCTGCATCGGCGCGAGATGCGCAGGGCGGCGATCTTTTCGCCTGTGCCGAGAAGCGCGGTGTTGCCTACGCCTTTCCAGTAGTCGCCATCTGCAAAGCGGGGCGAATCCAGCGGCTCATGAATGCGCAGCGTATGGTCGGCATCGTGCATGAGCGCCCATTTCAACGGATTGTAGCGGATGTATCGCTCGGTCGCATCGATGAATGTGCGCGTGAGGCAGAGGCGGTCGTGGTAGCCCTGCTGCCAGAGTTGGCCGATCATAGCATTTTGGCCGATCGCAGATCGGCCATCAGCACTGCTGGGTGGCGAATCCGAGGCAGCTCGGCCATCAGCACTGCTCGGGGGCCGTGGTTGTGCAGATCGGCCATCACTGCTCGTGATGGGAGCAAGGGCAATGGCCGGGCCGTGAGGTGTGGTAGTGGTGATGGCCGATCTGTGATCGGCCAGAAGCTTGGCCAATTTGGTAGTGTGGTTCTTGAAGCGCCGGATCGCATTCCCCAGCACCTTGAGGGGCTCGTTGAGGCCGGGCTGCAGGTAAACATTGAAATGGATGTGATCTGGCATCACGACACGGCCATAAAGCCTTAGGCCACTGTTGAGGCGAGGCATGGCATCAAGCGCATCTGCGACATGCTTTCCGAGTTGTGAAAGGCACACCTCATTGCCTGAAATGCGGCCAAAGATGTTGCGGCGCGGAGCAGTGGGAATCGTGATGAAGAGCGAAGCCCCCCGCGCATAATTCCACGCATTGTTACGGCGATAGCGGCGAATCGTTGTCGGTTGCGGCGTCATGTGCGCGGGATTGGCGGAATGATCATCTGCCGTGTGAATTCCTCCCATGGCAGGAAGGGGGCCATATCCTCAAGCGGCGCCGAAACCATTGTGCCATCGGGCCGTTTCCAAGAGGCGGCCTTGGGGCCAAGTTTCTCGAATGGATCGAGCATCACTTCTACCAATACGGGGCCATGTGTCGCGAATATCTGGGGCAACATCTTGTCAAAATCTTGGTTGCGCTCAAGCCGGAAGTAGGGCAGACCGTAGGCGGCGGCAAGCTTTTCAAGCGAGGGCAGCCTCACGCCAGAACCAGCCTCCGATCCGACGAAGCGTCCCTCGAAGAAGGCGCGTTGCGTAGTCTTGATCGAGAGGTAGCCGGCGTTGTTGTAGACGAAGACCGTGACGGGCAGTTCGTAGGTGATGAGTGTCTGGAGTTCCTGAAGGTTCATTTGGATCGAGCCGTCACCTTCGATGCATACTACGCGCCCCAGGGCGAAGCTTGCACCGATTGCCGCCGGGAGGCCGTAGCCCATGGAGGCGCAACCCTCGTTCGCGAAGAGGCGCATGCCTCGGCGGATGGGCATTGTCTGGAATGTCGATGTGTATGCGACGCCGTTCGCGGTTACGACGGTGAGCGGCATTGGGGCGTGGCGCACGATCGCTTCCGGGAGGACGTAGCTCGAAACGTAGTCGGTACGGGCGCGATGTTCGGGCAGGATTACTGGGTAGGCAGCCTTGACGCGGCGGCAGTATGCGAGCCAGTTGGGGCGTGGCGGCATAGATGGTAGCGAGGTGTGCAGGGCTTCGAGAAAGGCACCGGCATCGGCGTGGATCTTGATATCGGGGCGGAACGTCGGCTTGTCAAGCTCGTTGGCATCGATGTCGACCATGATCTTCGTCGCCGCACGCGAGACTGTATCGTAGGCGTATCCGCAGAGGCGCAGCCCCATGCGCGTACCGATCACCAGCAGCAGGTCTGCGTTCTGCATGATGAAGTTGGCGGGGCGCTCCCCAAGGATGCCGGGGCGACCGAAGAATAGCGGATGGTCGCTTGGGATCAGGTCGATTCCTGAGATCGCGGTCAACACGGGGATGTTGAGCGCTTCGGCTACATCGAGGAAGATCCGCTCGGCCTTCGCGTTGCGTACACCCGATCCGACAACAATGGCCGGTCTCTTTGCCGCCTTGAGGGCAGCGATGGTCGCGACGATGGCATCTTCCGTCGGCGCGAGGCGGGTGATGGCAGACGGGACGATATGCGTCGGCGGCATCTCGGCTGCCTGGATATCGAGAGGAACGTCGAGCCAGACAGGGCCGGGCCGTCCGGTCTGGCAGATTCTCCACGCATCTTCGAGCGCGGGGGCAACCTCATCGACCGACATGAGCGTTTTCGCGAACTTAGTCATCGCCCGGACGGAATCGACGATGTTGTACTCCTGGTCGCCGAGCTGACGCAATTTGAGGTGTGGCGCCGCCGTGATCATCGTCGAGCGCTTGATTTGTCCGGAGATTACGATCATCGGAACGGAATCGAGCCACGCGCCGAGAACGCCGGTTAGCGCGTTAGTGCCGCCGGGCCCCGTCGTCACGCAGACGACGCCCGGCATGCCGCTTGCTCGCGCATACCCTTCGGCAGCTATCGCACAGGCCTGCTCATGGAGACAGCAGACGTAGCGGATGCGCGATTCGAGGCCGAGCGCATCGTCGAGGTGCATCGCGCCACCGCCCGTCACGAGGAAACAATGGCGTACCCCCTTGTCGGCGAGCGTCTTGAAGATATAGTCGGCAACGCGCATCTCAAACCCTCCACGGGGCCTCGTCGGAGGCCCACAACTCATTGAGTAGCGCGTGTTCTCGTGGCGTGTCCATGCACTGCCAGAAGCCTTCGTGCTTGTGGATCGACATGTCTCCGGCCGCCGCCGCCATGCGCATGGGCATCTGCTCGAAAAACATCTTGGGATCGTCGGTAAGGTATTTCGATAGGAATCTGCGGGTGACTACCATGAAGCCGCCATTTATGTAGAACTTCGAGCGAGCCTTTTCCTGAAAGTCGGATACGCAGTCGCCCTTGATCACGAGTTCCCCGAAGCGCGAGGCTGGGTGTACCCCGGTGATCGTGATGGATCGGCCGGCACGGCGATGCTTCCTTAGGAGCTTTGCTATATCGACATCTGCCACGCCATCGCCATACGTGAGAAAGAATTCCGTGTCTGTTGGTCGCAAAGCCTTTGCCGCACGCGCGACACGCCCACCTGTCGCCGTATCGGCGCCAGTGTCTATGCGTGTCACGTCCCAGCCGAGACGGTCGAGCGCCCGCGTGTGCTTCGCGAAGTACGCCTCGAACTCGCTCTTGAGGTAGCCAAGGCAGAGAATGAAGCGCCTACAGCCGAACGAGGCGTACCACTGCATGATGTGCCAGAGAATCGGGTCGCGGCCAATCCTGACCATGGGCTTTGGCGTCACCTTCGTGACGTCGCCGAGACGCGTGCCTTTTCCGCCGCAGAGGATCATGACGGGCGGCATTTCAATAGATGTTCGTTTCATCGCGGGTAGTATAGCATAATGTGCTATAATCTTGCGCCATGTTCGAGGTCTATCAGGGAAGACGCGTCTTCGTGACGGGACACACGGGATTCAAGGGTTCGTGGCTGTGCGAATGGCTGCTCGCCCTTGGGGCCGAGGTGTACGGTTTCTCGAATGGGCTTCCCACGCGTCCGTCGCTCTTTGCGCAGCTGCGCCTTGCGCGGCGCCTGAAGGGCGATATGCGCGGCGATGTGCGCGACCGTGCGGCGGTGTGCGCGGCAATCAGGTCAGTCAAGCCCGACTTCGTATTTCATCTTGCGGCACAGCCTCTTGTGCGCCTTTCCTATGCGCGGCCAGTCGAGACGTTCGAGACGAACGTCATGGGGACTATCCATGTCCTCGATGCCCTGCGCGGGCTGAGGCGGAAGTGCAGCGCGGTGTTCGTCACCACGGACAAGTGCTACGAGAACCGAGAGACGCGCCGTCCCTATCGGGAGGACGATCCGATGGGCGGATACGATCCCTATTCGTGCTCGAAGGGGTGTGACGAGCTTGTGATCAGCTCCTACCGACGTTCGTTCTTCAACGATCCATCCGCGCCGGTTTGGATTGCGAGCGCACGTGCCGGCAACGTGGTTGGCGGCGGCGACTGGGCGAAGGATCGTCTTGTCCCCGATCTCTTCCGCGCTTTGCGGAAAGGGGCTGCGATCCCAGTGCGCAACCCTTCCTCGACACGCCCGTGGCAGCATGTCCTGGAGCCGCTTTCGGGATATCTCACGCTGTGCAAGGCGCTCGATTCGAGACGTGATTTTTCAGCCGTCGCGAGCGGTTTCAATTTCGGGCCGGATCCAAAGGGAAACCGGACGGTGCGTGAAGTCGTAGAGGCGCTATTGTCGCATACGGGAGGACAATGGGTCGACAGGAGCGATTCAAATGCCGTCCACGAGGCTGGCCTCCTCAATCTCGACATCCGAAAGGCCGCGCGGATCCTTGGATGGAAACCGCGCTGGAACTTCGACGAGACGATGGAGAAGGTCGCCGCGTGGTATATGGAGGCAGACCGTGGAGAAGATCCCATCGCGTTGACGCAGGGGCAGATCGAGGCGTACGAGGGCGTGTAATCCGAGGCTTTAAAATGACACCTGAAGAACTGAAGGCAGAAATCCTATCCAAGACGGCGGAATACTACCGCCTCGTCCACGCGCCGAAACAGCATGCGCCGTTTGTGCCCGGCGAGAGTCGCGTCAACTACGCCGGACGCGTCTTCGACGAGAGTGAAATGGTGAACCTCGTAGATGCGTCGCTCGACTTTTGGCTTACCTACGGGCCATGGTCTCAGCGCTTCGAGCGGGAGCTTGCCGCCTATCTCGACGTTCGCACGGCACTTCTCGTCAATTCGGGCTCATCCGCAAATCTCCTCGCATTCCAGACGCTCACCTCGCCGCTGCTGGGCGAACGCCGGATCCTGCGAGGCGATGAGATCATCACCGTCGCAGCCGGCTTCCCGACTACGGTCGCTCCAATCATCCAGTACGGAGCAGTGCCGGTTTTCGTAGATGTAGACCTTGAAACGGCCAATATCGACGTTTCCCAGCTGGAGGCGGCGTTCTCTTCGCGCACGAAGGCCGTTATGCTCGCGCACACGCTTGGCAACCCATTCGACCTCAAGGCCGTGAAGGCGTTTTGCGACAAGCACGGTCTCTGGCTCGTCGAAGACAATTGCGATGCGCTCGGCGCCACGTTCGATGGTCGACTCACCGGGACGTGGGGCGATCTTGGCACTTCAAGCTTCTATCCGCCTCACCACATGACGATGGGCGAGGGCGGTGCGCTCTACACGGACAATCCGCTTCTCAGGAAGATTGCGCTGTCTCTCCGCGACTGGGGACGCGACTGCTGGTGTGCGTCGGGGGTGGACAACACGTGCGGCTGTCGGTTTACGCGGCAGTTCGGCCAGTTGCCCCTCGGCTACGACCACAAATACGTATACTCCCATTTCGGCTACAACCTGAAGGCAACCGATATGCAAGCGGCAATCGGCTGTGCGCAGCTGGAGAAGTTTCCGATGTTTGTCGCGAAACGCAAGGCGAACTATGCACGACTTCTCGATGGGCTTAAGGAGCTTCCTCAACTGAAGGTGTTTCGACCGTTGCCAGCATCCGATCCGAGCTGGTTCGGCTTCCTGATGACGGTGCAGCCCCAAGCGGGGTTCACGCGCAACGACCTTGCGCGGCATTTGGAGGCGGCAAATATCCAGACGCGGAACCTCTTTGCCGGTAATCTCACGCGGCACCCGTGCATGGAATCGCTCGTGTGCGGCATCGACTACCGCGTCGTCGGCACACTCGCGAACACCGACACGTTCATGAACGATGCCCTATGGATTGGCCTCTATCCGGGCATGGACGAGGCGAGGCTTGCCTACATGATAAAGACAATCCGCGACTTCTGCCAACAAAGTTGACACTTGATTTTGCGTTGCGGATGTGATATCTTACTCAACTTCACGCCTTAACAGTTAACAAATCGGTCGCTTACCGAACTTCATTGGCGCGTGAATCCGTAGATTTAATTTGAAGAAAGGGTGGATTTTGCCCGCATATGCAGTGGTATGCCGTCAGATCCGCCCAAAACGAAAGGTAAGAGACATGGCCAAAGCCGAACGCAAAGTATTCGGGAAGCTCCAGAATACCTATGATCCGCCGGATCTCATCGAGATTCAGACGGCGAGCTACAATGATTTCCTTCAGGCGGATGTGCCGCCAGCCAAGCGCGAAGAGAAGGGGCTTCAGGCCATTTTCCATGAGATATTCCCGGCGGTGAGCTTTGACAGCCGCTACGTGCTCGATTTCGTCAGCTACAGGTTTGGCGAGCCGAAGTATTCGTTGGCCGAGGCTCTAAGCGACGGGCACACCTACTCCAAGCCGCTCCATGCCACGTTCCGCCTCAAGGACGGCGAGGATGTCCGCGAAGAGGATGTGTTCCTCGGCGACTTGCCGGTGATGACATCGGACGGAGCCTTTGTGGTGAACGGTGCCGAGCGCGTGATCGTCTCGCAGTTGCACCGCAGCCCCGGCATATCGACGGAGCGCACGGTTCACGCGAATGGCCAGCCGCTCCTTTCGATGCGCATCATTCCTGATCGCGGCAACTGGATTGAGATCATGTTCGACACCAACGACGTGATGTGGTGCTTCATGGATCAGCGCCGCCGTCGCCGGAAATTCTACGCAACGACGCTCCTTCGTGCGTTCGGATATGGCTCCGACGAAGAGATCCTGCGCCTTTTCTACAGGTTCAAGACCCTTGATACCGGCGCAAAGTACACCGAGGCGGATGTGCACGGGCTTCTGATGAAGGCCGACCTTGTGGATACCGAATCCAGGGCGGTGCTTGCGCGCAGGTACGATCCCGTCACTCCGGCCCTCATCGAGCAGATCGCGGCGGCGGGCATCGCCAGCATCGAGGTGGTGGATGTGTCCGTCGATAACGGTACGCTCGTCAAGACCCTCAAGGAAGATGCCAAGGCTGGCATCCGCAACGAGGAGGATGCGCTCAAGGAAATATATCGCCGCATCCGTCCGGGAGATCCGCCGACCGCCACGAACGCCAAGGCGCTCATCAAGAGGCTCTTCTTTGAACTGGGCCAGTACGACCTCGGCTACGTCGGCCGCCACAAGATCAATAAGAAGCTCGGCCTTTCGGGCAAGGTGCCGGAGGAGCTCCGTACGCTCCACAACAGCGGCATCGACGTGATCGAGGCGATCCGCCTCCTGCTCAAGATATACATGGGCAAGGAATCGCTTGACGACATCGACCATCTCGGCAATCGCCGCATCCGCACTACGGGCGAGCTGATCGAGAACCAGTGCCGCGTGGGCCTCGCCCGCACGAAGCGTCTCGTCCTTGAGCGCATGACGGTTCACGATCCTGCGGTTTCGGGTCCGCTCACCCCGCAGCGCCTCATCAACTCGAAGACGTTCTCGTCGGTGGTGCAGGACTTCTTCGCCCGCAGCCAGCTTTCGCAGTTCATGGACCAGACGAACCCGCTTTCCGCGCTCGCGCACAAGCGGCGTCTCTCTGCGCTCGGCCCCGGCGGCCTCTCCCGCGAGCGTGCCGGCTTCGAGGTGCGCGACGTGCATCCTTCGCACTACGGCCGCATCTGCCCGATCGAGACGCCTGAAGGCCCGAACATCGGCCTCATTTCGTCTCTCGGCCTCTATGCCCGCGTGAATCGCTTCGGTTTCATCGAGACGCCGTACCGCGTGGTGCGCAACGGCAAGGTGACGAACACGGTGGAATACCTTCCGGCCGATGTCGAGGAGCAGTACGTGATTGCCCAGGCGAACGTGCCGCTGAACGATGACAAGACCTTTGCCGAAGAGAAGGTGACGTGCCGCTGGAAGACGGAATTCTGCGACAAGCCCGCGAAGGATGTCCAGTACATGGATGTTGCCCCGATGCAGGTCATCTCCATCGCCGCAGGACTCATCCCGTTCCTTGAGCACGACGACGCGAACCGTGCGCTCATGGGCGCGAACATGATGCGCCAGGGCGTTCCGCTCATGCAGAGCGAGCGTCCGTATGTCGGCACCGGCCTTGAGGGAATCGCCGCAAAGGACAGCCGCGTGATAGTGTGCGCGGAGGAGCCCGGCGTGGTTGCCTACGTCGATGCCTGCACGATCCTCACCACGGCTGACGGGAAGCTCCCGTCCGGCGTGGAGGCGAATCCGAAGGATCCGCAGAAGTACGATTACGCCAAGGAGGCGAAGAAGGGTGTGCGGCGCTATTCGCTGCAGAAGTACCGCCGCTGCAACGCCGGCACATGCTTCAACCAGAAGCCGATCGTCAAGCGCGGGCAGAAGGTGATGCCCGGCGACTGTTTGGCGGACGGCCCCGCGACGGATCAGGGCGAGCTCGCGCTCGGCAAGAACCTGCTCGTGGCGTTCATGTCATGGCGCGGCTACAACTTCGAGGACGCCATCCTAGTCAACGAGCGCCTTGTGCGGGAGGACGTGCTTACGTCACTCCACATCATTACGTTCGAGTGCGGCGCCCGCGACACCAAGCTTGGCTCCGAGGAAATTACGCGCGACATCCCGAACGTTGGCGAGGACGCGCTGAAGAACCTCGGTCCTGACGGAATCATCCGCGTCGGCGCGGAGGTGAAGCCCGGCGACATTCTGGTCGGCAAGGTCACGCCGAAGGGCGAGACGGAGCTTTCCCCTGAGGAACGCCTGCTCCGTGCGATATTCGGCGAAAAGGCCGCCGACGTGCGCGACACGTCGCTCACGGTTCCGCCGGGAACAACCGGCGTTGTGATGGCCGTGAAGGTCACCACCGCCGACCAGACATCGGAGGGCGAGCGCAAGCCGACGAAGAAGGCCATACGCGATGCCGAGCGCAAGCGCGCAGACAAGATCAAGAAGGTCGAGAACGAGCTTGCCACGGCGCTGAGCACGGCATTCCTCAACCAGAAGCTCACGGTTGACATCTCCGACTCCGACACGCAGGAGATCATCGTGCCCGCAGGCAAGAAGATCACCAAGACCGCGCTGTCCAAGCTCACGAAGGCCCGCAACCACTACCATGTGGAGGATGGCGAGGACGCCGAGAAGTTCGAGGCCGTGTTCGCTCCGTTCCGCGAGAAGTTCGCGGCGCTTGAGGATGCCGCCGTCAGGGAGGGTGACGAGTTCGGCGAGCTTCCCGAAGAGGGCGCGATCATCAAGCAGGTTCGGGTCTACCTCGTCGACAAGAAGAACCTTTCGGTCGGCGACAAGATGGCGGGCCGTCACGGAAACAAGGGCTGCATTTCGCGCATCCTGCCGAGCTGCGACATGCCGTTCCTGCCGGACGGTACTCCGGTGGATATCGTGCTGAACCCGCTTGGCGTGCCTTCGCGCATGAACCTCGGGCAGCTATTCGAGACATACCTTGGCCTCGCCTGCAAGCTTCTCGGATTCCACGCCGCGACGCCGTGCTTCGACGGTGTGCAGGAGGACGAGATCGACGAGTGCCTGCGCAAGGCCCGCGAACAGCAGGAGAAGGACGAGGGCGAGCTTGCCTGGATCAATACGGACGGCAAGACCGTGCTCTACGATGGCCTTACCGGCGAACCTTTCGCACAGCGCGTGGTGGTCGGCGTGATCTACATGCTGAAGCTGCACCACCTCGTGACGGACAAGATCCACGCCCGCTCCATCGGGCCATACTCGCTCGTGACGCAGCAGCCGCTCGGCGGCAAGGCGCAGATGGGCGGCCAGCGCATGGGCGAGATGGAGGTGTGGGCCCTTGAGGCGTATGGCGTGAGCTATGCGCTGCAGGAGCTCCTCACCGTCAAGTCCGATGATGTTCAGGGCCGCACCCGCATCTACGAATCCATCGTCAAGGGCAACAACGTGCTCGATTCCGGCATGCCGGAATCCTTCTCGGTGCTCATCCACGAGCTGCGCGGCCTTTGCCTCGACATGCAGCTGCTTGGCGGCGACTCGGAGAAGTTCGCCCCGGCGGCTCGCCAGACGGCGGACACGAAGGACGTCACCGACGTCACGGACCTTCTGGGCGGTGTGAACCTCTAATTTTTCGCAAGGAGAACTGAAGAATGAAATCCTACAATTCGGTTGACATTTTTGGTGGGCAGTATTCCGCATCCGTCCACTACGATGCGGTCAAGGTGCAGCTCGCCTCGCCGGAGACCATCCGCGCATGGTCGCATGGCGAGGTGAAGAACCCCGAGACGATCAACTACCGCACGTACCGTCCTGAGAAGGATGGCCTCTTCTGCGAGAAGATATTCGGGCCTACCCGCGACTGGGAGTGCGCCTGCGGAAAGTACAAGCGCATCAAGAACAAGGGCATGGTCTGCGACCGTTGCGGCGTCGAAGTGACGCTTGCATCCGTGCGCCGCCAGCGTATGGGCCACATCGAGCTTGCAGTCCCGTGCTCGCACATCTGGTTCTTCAAGTGCAATCCGAGCCGTATCGGCCTGCTCCTCGACATGACGGCATCCGCCCTTGAGCGTGTGCTGTACTATCAGGACTGGATGGTCATCGAGCCTGGCGAAACCCCTCTCAAGGAAGGGCAGACGATGTCCGACCAGGAGAAGGCCGACGCCGAGGCGAAGTATGGCGACGCGTTCCGCGCGGAGATGGGCGCAGAGGCTGTCCGCAAGATGCTTCGCAAGCTTGACCTCGACAAGCTCATGCTCGACCTTGAGGAGCAGATGGAGAACACCCGCTCCAAGCAGAACCGCAAGAAGATCTCGAACCGCATGAAGGTTGTCGAGGGCTTCCGCAGCTCCAACGGCAAGCCTGAGTGGATGGTGCTTGATGTGCTTCCCGTGATCCCGCCGGAGCTCCGTCCGCTCGTCCCGCTTGAGGGCGGTCGCTTCGCGACTTCCGACCTGAACGATCTCTATCGTCGTGTGATCAACCGCAACAACCGCCTGAAGAACCTTCTCGCGCTCAAGACGCCGGACGTGATCATCCGCAACGAGAAGCGCATGCTTCAGGAGGCCGTTGACGCGGTGTTCGACAATGGCCGCCATGGCCGTGCCGTGACTGGGCCGGGCAACCGCCCGCTCAAGTCCCTCGCCGAAATCCTCAAGGGCAAGCAGGGCCGCTTCCGCCAGAACCTGCTCGGAAAGCGCGTCGACTATTCCGGTCGTTCCGTGATCGTGGTCGGCCCTGAACTCAAGCTGCCGCAGTGCGGCTTGCCGAAGGAAATGGCTCTCAGGCTGTTCGAGCCGTTCATCATCCGTTCGCTCAAGGACAAGGGCATCTGCCACACGGTCCGCACGGCAAGGAAGATGATCGAGCGTCAGGCCCCGGAGGTGTGGGATGTGCTGGATGAGGTGATCAAGGACAAGACCGTGTTCCTCAACCGTGCGCCTACGCTGCACCGCCTCTCGATCCAAGCGTTTGAGCCGGTCCTCGTCGAGGGCAAGGCGATCCGTCTGCACCCGATGGTCTGTACGCCGTTCAACGCCGACTTCGATGGCGACCAGATGGCTGTGCACGTGCCGCTCTCGATCGAGGCGCAGATGGAGTCGCGCCTGATGATGCTTGCGGCGACCTCAATCTTCAGCCCGGCATCCGGCAAGTCCGTGATGACCCCTACGCAGGATGTGTGCCTTGGCCTCTACTTCCTCACGACGCCCGGCCAGCAGGACAAGCTTTCCGGCAAGATCGCCGGCAAGGCGAGCTTCGCTGGCGAGCACCTGCCGCTCTTCAACGACATCGGCGAGGTGGAGTTCGGCATAGCGGAGGGAGTGATTTCCTACCACAGCCGCATTTGTCTGCGCAACCCCGATTTCGGCCATCCGGAGCGTCCGCACGGCAATCCCGAGAAGCGCACCATCGAGACGACGGCGGGCCGCGTGATCTTCAACGCGATCTTCCCGGTGGAGATGGGCTTCTGGAATGACAAGGTTACGAAGTCCACGGTCGGCAACCTCATTTTGGACTGCCACCGCGTGGCAGGGCATGATGCGGCGGTCAAGCTGATCGACGACCTGAAGAACCTCGGCTACCACTACGTGACGATCTCCGGTGCGTCGATGGGCCTTAAGGACATGATCCGCCCGGCAGACAAGGATGACGTGATCGCGAAGGCGCGTCAGGATGCGGAGAAGGTGCAGGCTCAGTTCCAGCAGGGCGTGATCACCGATGGCGAACGCCACAACAAGGTGGTCGACATCTGGTCTGCCGCGACCGAGAAGGTCGGCGAGGATCTGTACAAGACGATCGACCGCAACGTGTCCGCCGACAACCCGAAGCCCACGGAGCTGAACCCGGTGTTCATGATGGTCGATTCGAAGGCCCGTGGCTCCAAGCTCCAGATCCGTCAGCTGGCCGGCATGCGCGGCCTCATGGCCAATCCGTCTGGCGATATCATCGAGCGCCCGATTACCGCGTCCTTCCGCGAAGGGCTTTCGGTGCTCGAATACTTCATTTCGTCCCACGGCGCCCGCAAGGGTCTCGCGGATACGGCACTCAAGACCGCTGACGCTGGCTACCTCACGCGTAAGCTCGTCGACGTGTCGCAGGATGTGATCATCTCGATCGAGGACTGCAACACGGTCAACGGCATCGAGGTTGAGGCGATCGTCGAGGGCGACGAGGTTAAGGTGACGCTCGCCCAGCGCGTCCTCGGACGCACCGCACTCTACGACATCACGGATTCCTTCAAAAACGTGATCGTGAAGGCGAACGAGATCATAGACGAGGCGGCGTGCGCCGCTATCTCCAAGGCTGGTATCGAGAAGGTCTGGATACGCTCCGGCCTCACCTGCGATGCCGAGCACGGCATGTGCGCAAAGTGCTACGGACGCGACCTGTCCACGGGCCGCGAGGTCGAGATCGGCACGGCGGTGGGCATCATCGCCGCCCAGTCCATCGGCGAGCCTGGCACTCAGCTTACGATGCGTACGTTCCACATCGGCGGCACGGCGTCCACGACCGCAAAGGTTCCTGAGATTGTCCTCAAGAACGCGGGTATCGTCAAGTTCGTCGATGTGAGAAAGGTGCGCAACGACGAGGGCCGCGAAGTCGTGCTCAACAAGAACGGCACGATGGAGATATGGTCTAAGGAAGGTTCACGCCTCGATTCCTACTCTCTCCAGATGGGTTCCGAGCTGTTGGTTGAGGATGGCGCAACGGTCAAAGCGGGCCAGAAGGTCGCGACATGGGATCCGCACTCGGTGCCGGTCCTTTCCGAGGCTCACGGCATCGTGGAGTTCGTGGACTTTGAGGAGGATATCTCCGTCAAGTCCGAGATCGACCGCGCAACCGGCGCGAAGACGCTTGTGGTGCTTCCCACTTCGGACACCAACCTGCATCCGCAGATCGTCATTCGCGGCAAGGATGGCGCGGACGCGAACAAGATGCTCGACCAGCACGACATTCCTACGAACGCCATCGTAATGGTGACGAACGGCATGAAGGTTTCCCCGGGCATGCTCCTCGCAAAGACGCCGCGTGAGGCGGCGAAGACGAGGGACATCACCGGCGGTCTGCCGCGTGTGGCGGAGCTGTTTGAGGCCCGTCAGCCGAAGGATGCCGCCGAGATCTCCAAGATCGAGGGCATCGTAGATTTCGGCGAACCGGTGCGTGGCAAGCGTACGCTGCTCGTCAAGGACGAGATCACGGGCCAGGTCGAAGAGCACCTGATTCCGATGGGCAAGCAGATCGTCGTGTTCAAGGGCGACCGCGTGAAGAAGGGCCAGCAGCTCACTGAAGGCCCGATCATCCCGCAGGAGATTCTTGAGGTATCCGGTCCACAGGAACTCCAGAAGTACCTCGTCGATGAAGTCCAGCAGGTCTACCGTCTGCAGGGCGTTGAGATCAACGATAAGCACATCGAGATCATCGTCCGCCAGATGCTCCGCAAGGTCCGCATCACGAACCCCGGCGACACGGACTTCCTCTGGGGCGATCAGGTTACGCGCCAGACGTTCTTGCGCGTCAACGACCAGATGACGATGGAAGGCCGCCGTTCGGCGGAGGCGCAGCCCGCGCTGCTCGGCATCACGAAGGCCGCCCTTGAGACGGATTCGTTCATCTCTGCGGCATCCTTCCAGGATACGACCCGTGTGCTTACCGAGGCCTCTACGATGGGGCGTGTGGATGAGCTGCGCGGCTTCAAGGAGAACGTGATCCTTGGCCACCTCATCCCTGGCGGTACCGGCTTCCCGCTGCACCGCTACCTGAAGCTCGTGCCTCTCTGCGAACCCGTCTCTGACGAGGTCATGGAGGAACTCCGCAAGGAGAAGCAGGCCAAGCTCGATGCGCTGTTCGGGACTGTCCCGCCGCCAAGCGAGGAGGATGACGACGATGACGGCGAGGCCTTCCCGGTTGCCAACCAGGAGGCGACTCCTGAGGCGATCGCCGCAGAGGAGGCTTCCCAGATCGTCGCCGAGGCCGAAGAGAACGAGCAGTAACAGGCCGGGGCGGCAATGGCCTTCGGCATTCCAGAGCAGACTATCGAGGAAATCAAGGCCCGGACGGACCTTGCGGACTTGATAGCGGGCTATGGGATACAGGTGAAACGGGCAGGTGGGTCTTACAAGGCCTGCTGCCCGTTTCATCATGAGAAGACGCCAAGCTTCAACATAAACCCGGATCGAGGCTTCTACCACTGCTTCGGCTGCGGGGAATCCGGCGACGCGATCAAGTTCGTGATGCGCTATGAGGGGTTGCCTTTCATTGATGCCGCGAAGAAGCTGGCTGCCGCCGCCAATATCACCATAGAGGAAAAGGCAGATCCGCAGGCAAGGGTGCGCAAGCGGCTCTTTGAGCTGCACGCCGAACTCGCGGCCTTCTACCAGAGATGCCTAAAGTCCGCGAAGGAGGCGTCACGTGCGCGTGCATACCTCAAGTCGAGAGACCTTTCGGACGAAATCATCGACAGGTTCCAGATCGGCTATGCGCCCCAGTCTGTTGACGCGATGCTCAAGTGGGCGGCGAAGCACCATTTCACGATGGAAGAGCTTGAGGCGGCAAGCGTGATGCGCCCGCCTCGTCAGCCTGGACGTTCCCCATACTCGCCGTTCGCCGGAAGACTGATGTTTTCCATCAGGGACAGGTCTGGTCGTGTAATCGCGTTTTCCGGGCGTACGCTTGAGACCGACAAGACGAAGATGCGTGGCGGCAAGTATGTCAACTCATACGATTCGCCAATATTCAAGAAGTCGAATGTGCTGTATGCGCTCGATCAGGCCGCAATAAGGATTTCGGGGGCGAAGCCGATCCGCGAGGCCATCGTCTGCGAGGGGCAGATAGACGTGATACGCTGCCATGCGCACGGGTTCGACAGGGCGGTGGCGTCGCAGGGCACGTCCTTTACGAAGGAGCACGTGCAGATACTGCAGAAGGTGGCCGATGCGGCCATCCTCGTGTTCGACGGGGATGCCGCAGGGAGAAAGGCCGCAATCCGCACCGGCTCGGAGATGCTTGAGGCCGGATTGATGGTGCGAGTGGCCCGTATTCCGGCAGGCGAAGACCCCGATTCACTGCTTCGCACGAAAGGGGCGGAGGCGTTCCAGGCGTGCCTTGACGCAGCCGAGTCGATCGTGGCGTTCCAGGTCAAGAACGCGCTGGAGGCTGAACAGCATCCGGAATCATACGATGCGATAGCCCGTGCCGCAAACGGGGTGCTTGACCTCGTGAAATGCAGCTCAAGCGCAGTCATGCGGGCGAGCCTTCTGCAGGAGGCGTCCACTCTGCTGAAGATCCCGGTTTCGGCCCTTGAGGCCGATTTCGAGAAGAAGGCGGCGGTCGCCGATTTGAAACGAATGCAGGCAACGCATGCGGGTGGCGGCAGTGTTGTTTCGAAGCGTGAAATCGGCGCTTCTGGCGAAGAGGGTGGCTCTGGCTACACGGAGCCGGAGCATAAACGCGAAACTTCAGACGAAAATGCCGCCGCACATGCGACAGAGGACACAGAGGATGCATCTGATCCGTCATGCAATCCACCGCCGAAGCTTGAGATGGAGTTCATGGAGTTCCTTTTCAACACTGAGCGCGATGGACAGATGGTCGATCTGCTTGAAGCCCACGCGCCGCCGGAACTGTTCGCGCATCCGGTGACGCGGAGCTTCGTGGAAAGCTACGTGCGGGAAATAAGGGGCGAGGCCGATGCAGTCGCTAATCTTGCGAAAAGCCTACCGGATGGGCTACGCCGTTTCCTTGAGGACGTATTCGGCTCTGTAGGCAGGGCAAACGTGTCGCAGCAGTCGCCGATGGAGAACTTCATGATGATGATGAAGTCGCTGTGGGCGAATGCGCTGAAGCGACGACATGATTCCATCCACAGTTTTGGGCAGGACGCCCTGCGGCTGAAGCTCATGACCGCATCGAAGACCATGCGGAACGGAAAGTGGGATGCGGTCGTAAAGAAGATGGATCCCAATATCCTGAAATGAAGACGAACTACCATACGCATACCGTCTGGTGCGACGGCAAAGACACCCCGGAGGCCATGATCAGGGCGGCGATAGGGAAGGGGTTTGACGTCATCGGCTTTTCCTCGCATTCGTCATATCCTGATGACAGCGCCTGCACCGTTCCGGCGACGAAGCTTCCGGGGTATTTCGCGGAAGTGCGTACGCTTGCGAAGAGATATGCCGGGCAGGTGAAGGTGCTTTGCGGACTTGAGGCGGACTACATACCTGGAGATACTGATCCGGATCGTAAAAGGTATGCGGAGTTCTCCCCGGACTATCTGATCGGCTCCGTGCATTATGTGGTTGCGCCTGACGGGTGCCGTGTGCCTGTGGATCACACACCGAAATTGCTCGCCGAGGGAATCGCCGCGCATTTTGGCGGCGATGTGTGCGCATACATTCGCGCATACTTCCGTCAGGAACGGGACATGGTGCGCACATTCGACTTCGATGTGGTGGGGCATCCCGATCTCGTAAGGAAATTCAACGCAAAGAATCCGTACTTCGACGAGAGCGCGAAATGGTACATGGATGAACTCGCGGAGACCGCAGACGCCATCGCGTCGTCAGGCAAGCTCGTTGAGGTGAACACGGGGGCGATCTCACGCGGCTGGCTGGACGATGCCTATCCCTCTCCCGGCTTTCGCGCAATGCTGCGAGAGAGGGGCGTGAGGTTCATCCTGAGCTCCGATTCACACTCGGTCGAGACCATCGATTGCGCCTTCGACCGTTTCGGCAATGCCGAGTCGTACGTCGATTGCCCTTTCGGGTAGGGATGCATTTTCCCATTCTTCGCAAACCGCCTTGCGTCAGACGGGCTGTTTTGGTATACTACGCGCCATTTGAGACGGCCCCATCGTCTATCGGCTAGGACACGAGCTTTTCATGCTTGGTAGAGGAGTTCGACTCTCCTTGGGGCTGCCACTTTTTTATCTGGCCACAATCCGCAATCGACATCCGTTGCCGTTGGTGTGGTGATAGATGTCTGCTTTGGTGTTCTATCTTCTTTTCTGTGCACGGCGTTATATCGCGCCATCGGTAGGCTGACGAAAAATGTCGTGACGAAAAATTTCGTCAGATCGCATCTGAAAATGCGATAGCGATATGGTATACTATGCGACATGGCAAATCCGTTCAACTATTTGCAGTTCGCGACAGGCGAGCACTTCTATGACCGCGAAGAGATTCGACGTGACTTGCGCACGCGATTCCTGAGCGGACAGTGCAATGTCGTCCTGTACGGTCCGCGCCGCTATGGCAAGAGTTCGCTGGTTGCGGAGTTGATGGCCGATCTGGAAGATGCCGGCATCCCATGTGTGTCGCTGGATGTCGTCAAGGTCCCATCGATCGACCTGTTCGTTTCCGCCTATGCGCAGAAGGTCTATCGCAAGCTGGCTCCTGTCAAGTTTGAGCTGCGGCGATTGGGCGAGTTCCTGAAGAGCCTGCGCCCGAAAGTGACGGTCGGGAGCGATGGCGAGACGAGCTTTGCCTTTGAGGCCGTCGACGAGCGTATCGGGTCGAATGCCCTGACGGAAGTTCTGGACCTTCCGCATCGTCTTTTGGGCCGTGGCAGGCGGGCGATTGTCGTACTGGACGAGTTCCAGGAAGTCGGAGCCCTGTTGCCAGAAAGCCGGTTTGAGCGTGTGATGCGGTCGGTGATTCAGCGGCACACGAACGTGTCATACATCTTCCTTGGAAGCCGCTACCATATGCTCCGCCGAATGTTCACGGATCACAACCGCCCGTTCTACAAATCCGCGTTAACGGTTTTGCTGGACAAGCCGCCGTTAGAGGAGAGCGTGTCGTTTGTCATCTCGCGATTTCGGAGCGGGGGCGTGACGATTGCATCGAGTCAGGCCGAGCGACTCGTTGCGCGTGTCGAGAACATACCGTATTATATTCAGCAGCTGGGTTTCGAGGTATACTGCCTCGTGACGGATCGGGGCGGGAAGGTCGTGTCCGGCGAGGATGTGGACCAGGCCTATTGCCATCTTGCGGGATTCAATCGCGACCAGTATGAACAGCTGATGCTGACTTTCTCGGTCGCGCAGAAGAAGCTCTTGATCGCGTTGGCAAATGAGCAGACGCGCGAATTTGACGAGGACTACCGCAGGCGTCATGTGCTTGGCGCACCCTCGACCGTCAATTCGGCCAAGCGCAAGCTGATTGAAGACGGGCATCTTGAGCAGATGCCAATTGGGTGTACGATAGCGGACCCGTTCTTCGCCGAATTCTTGCGGTCGGTCTGACATCGGTGGCCAACGGCTTTGCGTTGCATTTTGTGGTATAATCCTTCCTCAAAGCAAGTCCATGGAATCTGCCTTGATGGCCTTACGGATGTTTGTGCCTGCATTGGCCGATTTCGGGATTCGCGTGTTTTCGGTCGTAAGGCAAAGTGTAAAGAAACGAAAGGCAAGCAATGAATCTGAACAGAAGGAACTTCCTATTCGGCTCTGCGGCGGCGACTGCCCTCGCTGGATGCTCAACCGCAAAGGTCGGGGTACGCACCCTCAAGGAAGGGGAGAAGCCCACGGTTGCGATCATCGGATATGGTCTCAGGGCGCGGGACCTCACCGGAGAATTCCTTGGTCTGAACGACAAGTGCCGTATAGTGGCGGTATGCGACTGCGACAAGGTGCGCCTCGCGCAGGGCGTCAAGCGCGTCAACGATTACTACGCCTCGAAGAAAATCGATGTCGAGTGCAGGGGATACGCCGATTTCCGCGATGTGATCAGGGATCCGATGATCGACATGGTGTGCATCGCCACTCCGGACCACTGGCACGCGTACATGGCCGTGGAGGCCATGAAGCATGGCAAGGACGTGTACTGCGAAAAGCCCCTGACGTTCTGCGTAGATGAATCGCGCAAGGTGATGGCCGCCCAGAAGAAGTACGGGCGCGTGTTCCAGACCGGCTCGATGCAGCGCTGCTGGCCGGAGTTCCGCACCGCCGTGATGATCGTGCGCAACGGATGCATCGGCGACCTGAAGTATGTGGACGCAAACTATGGGGTTGGCGGACAGAAGCTTGGCGGCCCGTCCCACCCGATGCGTTTCTTCGATGTCCCGGAGAACGCCGCGATGGAGGGGGCACCGAATGCAGATGTGGACTGGAACATGTGGCTCGGCCCGGCCAAGTGGCGTCCGTACTCCGAACACCTCGCCCCGCGTGGAGTCCATAAGAGCTACAGCAATGTGATGTTCTGGCGTTTCGACGACGACATCGGCACCGGCTACAACGGCGACTGGGGCGCACACCACCTCGACATCGCGCAGTGGGGGCTTGATGCCGACAAGAGCGGCCCGTACAAGATCATCAGGTCTGACGAGCCGTACTCGACCAACCTGTTCCATGGTGGCCGCCGCCAGTTCGGGATGAAGATGCTCTTCAAGAAGCCGTATGGCGACGTTGAGCTCTACCATGGGCCGTTCGGCACATGGGGAACCGTGTTCTACGGCACGAAGGGCATTGTCGCCGTGAACCGCGGAAAGATCGCGGTGTGGCTCGGAACGGGCGTGAAGCCGACGGCCGAGATCCGCAAGCAGCTCGCCGACGCGACATTCGCCGGCATGACGCTTGTGGCCGCGTCCATCGGCAAGGACTACGGTACGGATGCCGCATCTAAGCAGGACAACAAGCTTGACGCCGTGGTGAAGCGGCTGAACGACTACTTCAAGCTCGACACCGCCAAGGTGCAGATATACAAGTCCACCGACCGCAGCCAGGTGCGCAACTTCGTGGAGCACTATTTCGACCGCAAGCCTACGCAGTCCACCGCCGAGACGGGCGGACGCAGCGCGATCCTCTGCCAGCTCTGCAACATGAGCTACGTGTATGACACAGGCTTCGATTGGGATCCGGAGAAGAACGACTTTGCAGATGGCAACAAGATGGGCATCTCGCTTTCGCGCGACGTCTACCGCAACGGATGGGAGGTCGTCGTCTGATGAACGGCAGGAGGGATTTCTTCAAGAGTGCCGCCGCGCTTGCCGTGTTGGCGGCACTGCCGGGAAGCGCACGTGCCGCTTCCCGCGCAAGGCCGGGAAACAACCAGATATGGCTGATGACGAGCGCATTCCCCGGCAAGAGCTTTGAGCAGGTGCTGTCGTACGCAAAGGCCGTAGGCGCACAGGGGCTGGAGCTTTGCGTGTTCCGCCGCGATTCGGACCGCAAGGACCACACGGCGACGCACCTCGACTACGAGACGTTTGACCTTGAGGCGGCGAAGCGCGTAGTCGAGCGCTGCAACGAGACGGGGCTTCGCGTCTCGGTCGGCGCGTACGACAACCTAATCGGCGGCAAGCCGGAGAACCAGATCGTGAACCAGAACCACATCCTCAAGCTGATCCGCATCGCGGCCCTGCTTGGCGGCGACGAGAACGACGTGGTGTGCGGCTCGTTCGTCGGGTACGACCACGAGCTTGGCCGCCAGGATGGCGGGTTCGAAAAGAACCTGCTCAAGTTCCAGAAGGTATTCACGCCAATCGCGAAGTACGCCGAGGATCTTGGCGTCACGCTGTGCTTCGAGAATTGCCCCATGGAGGGCTGGCAGCCAGTCACTGCGCCGGATTGCTACAACAACCTTCCCGGATGCCTTGCCGCCCGCAAGCTCATGTACACGCTCGTTCCGTCTAAGGCCCTGGCCGAGACGTACGATCCGTCGCACGACATATGGCAGCACATAGACCCAAGCGCCGTCATTGAGGCCATGGACATCAGAAGGCTGCGCCGCATCCACATAAAGGGTACGCGCAACTTCTCGGATTCGCCAATGGCGATCCATTGGGGACGGCTCTTCCCGGCGCAGTCCGTAAGCGGCGATCTTGCGAAGAAGGCCGGGGTGCCCCTGCCCGCAAACGAGTGGGACCGCTGCAACTACGAGCCTCGCCTGCCGGGGTTCGGGGGGAGCGATTCGCTTGACTGGACCAGGTTCCTTGAGACGTTGATGGCAAGGGGATTCAAGTACCCGTTCGTCATCGAGAACGAGGGTAGCAATTCGTCCCACACCGGCAACATGGGTGCGACGCTTCAGGGGTTCAGGGCCACGATCCTGAACACCGCGCCGGTCGTGTGGCCGCTTGGCCCAGACGGATATGCCTATGACGCTTCAGCCAGAAAGCCGATGGCAATGACGCGCTCCCGCGACCTCCCGGTAAAGACCATGGCCGACATTTCGTAAACGACACAACAAAACACAAAGGAGAAGAGATGGCATTCAATTCATCAAGAAGAGGGTTCCTTCGCGGCCTCGGCGGCGCCGGGCTGTTCGCAATCGGCGGATGCAGGTGTCCGTTCGGCTGCCAGAAGGTCAAGCTGGCGGCGGTCGGCATGATGGGCAAGGGATACAGTGACTGGGTACCGATGCTCAAGTCGGGATTCGTCGAGATAGTGGCTTTCTGCGATGCCGACTATACGGCGCGTGAGCTGGCGGCGCAGAAGCTGGCGACGGACGGCATCGATTTCGACGTCTATTCCGTGCCGTTCTACACCGACTACCGCAAGCTCCTCGATGACGCCGGCATGCTCGGCATCGACGCGATGACGATTTCCACGCCGGACCATGTGCATGCTCCGGTCGCGATCGGTGCAATGAAGCAGGGCATACACGTATACGTGCAGAAGCCGCTCGTCCGTACGCTGTGGGAACTCGAATATTTCGGCAAGACCGCGAAGGACAACGGCGTGATTGTGCAGATGGGCAACCAGGGCTCTTCGCTCGACTCGATGCGCCGCTGCACGGAAGTGCTGCAGGACGGCATCCTCGGCGACGTCAAGGAGGTCCACGTGTGGACGAACCGTGCCGTGTGGCCGCAGGGCAATGGAGTCGCGAACTATGTGAAGAGCCGTGGATCGAAGGGCGATCCCATCCGTGACGGGCTCAACTGGAATGCCTGGCTCGCGACGGCGAAGAAGCGCCCCTTCCTCGACAAGTATCCGGCCGGGGCGAAGGTCTACGATCCGTGGAAACTCGGCTCGAATGTCTACCATCGTTTCACGTGGCGCGGCTTCCACGACTTTGGCGCGGGCGCCTTCGGCGACATGGCCTGCCACACGATGAACCTCGCGTTCCGTGGCCTTGAGCTTGCCGGCGTATCCGATGCGGAATGCATCAAGATAGAGGAGAAGAACGACATCGCCTATCCGGCGAAGTCGATCGTCAAGCTCACGTACAAGGAGCGTGTCGCGAAGTTCGGCAAGATCAAGGGCAAGTCCCTTCCGGCGGTCACGCTCTTCTGGTACGACGGCTACGACGAGTCCAAGCCGGGCAAGAGTGCGATGAAGCCTTCCGCCGAGATCATGCCAAAGGTGATAAAGACCTTCGGCGCAGTGCCGAACACGGGCTGCTACATCATCGGATCCAAGGGTGCGGTGCTCATGCAGGACGACTACGGCGCAAAGTGCGCGATCGCCATGAATGGGGACGAGAAGTTCGTGGACATCTTCCAGCATGAGGCTGCGAAGGATGTCGCGCGTTCCATCCCGTTCTGTGAGGGTTCAAAGTCGTCGGTCGCTGGCGGCAAGTCCACGGTGGAGATGAAGGGCTTCGCGGAAGGCCACTACGGCGAGTTCGTGAACGCCATTCGCGGACTCGGCCCGCAGTACGAGCAGACGCATTCGCGCTGCTTCGCGGACGTCGAATACTGCGTTCCCCAGATGGAGGGCATTCTCGTCGGCTGCGTCGCACAGCAGGTCGCTGGCAAGATCAACTGGGATTCGGCGAAGCAGAGCTTCGACAATGCCCAGGCGAACGCGCTGGTCAAGCCGTACATTCGCGGCGGATTCGAGTTCTGATCCGTCATTGCGTCATCCAAGCCACGGGACGGTCGTCCCGTGGCTTGGGTTTCGATGTTTGCCAATGCCGCCACAGTACACAGTAGGAAGGTTCGGTCTTCTGAAGGTGCTGGCGGCATTCTTGCTGTTTCTTGCGCCCCAGTGCGTTGATGCCGTATCGTTCTCGAATCGCTACCGAAGCCCGCGAAGCGCCGAGCGTCCACTGAGGAAATCGACAAGGATCATAGTGCTACACACCACGGAGGCAGGGGCCCGCAGTTCCCTCAACAAGCTTTCGGAACGTGGCGAGGCGCACTATTGCATAGACGAAAAGGGCGTGGTGTACAGAATCGTAGACCGTAACCGCGAAGCCTTCCATGCCGGGAGGTCGATGTGGAACGGCAAGGAGGAGTGCGATTCGTATTCCATAGGCATCGAGGTCGTAGGATATCACGACAAGCCCGTCACGCTCTACCAGATAGAGGCCATCAGGGAACTGCTCGCCATCCTCCAGAAGGAATACAGGGTGGACGATGCGCATGTGGTGTGTCACAGCCATGTCGCGTATGGCGCCCCGAACAAGTGGCAGAAACGTAACCACCGGGGCCGGAAGCGGTGCGGGATGCTCTTCGCCATGCCAAGCGTACGCAGCAGGCTGGGGCTGAGATCCAAGCCGGCATACGATCCGGATGTGCGCGCCAGACGGCTTATCGTCGGAGATCCGTACCTTGAGAAGGTCCTGTACGGGAAGACCGACACGATGGCCGGATACTATGTGAACAATGCGGAGCCAAAGCCGAAGCCCGGAATATTTTCCACGCTCTTCAGCAAGAAATCGCCGGATATGCCCAACGAGCCTGAACAGGAGAGTTACTACGGGAAGCCTCCGGGCGGTACGGTGGGGAAGTCCGCGAAAAATGGCAATGCACCTGTGGCAAAGGGCGGTGATGCGGCGGCACCCGTGGCGGCAAGGCCGGCCCCGAAGAAAGTGTCGCCGCCGCCAGTCGTATCTCAGCCGGGCAAGCCCAAGGTGCCTAAGGAGCCGATGTCGATCAAGGATCTTGAGGATCGCGTCAGGTTCCGGGAACTTGGGGTGCTGGGGAGCCGGGCTACGCCATACCGCGTAGTCGGACGCAACTGGAATTCGTCCTCCACGTACTACTACTCAAAGGGCCGGATAACGAGAGGGGACCGGCTTGACCCGAAGAAGGTCATCCCCGGCATGCGCGTGTTCATTCGCAAATGATGGTATAATCAACGGCGATGGAAAAGACATCAATAGCGATAGTGGGCATGAGCTGCCGTTTCGCGGGTGCGGAAAGCCTCAGGGCGTTCTGGCAGAACATAATAAGCCAGCGTGCTGCGCTGACGCCGCTTTCGGCCGATGCCGCGCTTCCGATCGGCGGACGGAACGTGTTCGACGCTCCATACCCTACGGTCGGCGGACAGCTTGGGGAACTGTATTCGTGCCGCCCGTTCGAGCAGACGTTCCCGCGCCAGATGAATGCAGGGGAGAACCAGGACCTGTATTTCGTCACGCAACTCGCATTTGACGCGCTTGCGGATGCGGGGATGCGTCCGCACTCCCATGAGCCAAGACGCGGCTCGGTGCGCCTTGCCTACGCCCCCATGTTCAATCCTTCCGTGGTAAACTGGCTTGAGCACACGTTTTTCATAGACCAGACGCTTGACGTGCTTCGCCGTTGCTTCCCCGGTGCGACGGACGAGTACATGGAGAATGTGCGCGACAAGCTGAGGTATTCGCTTCCGGCACCGAATGCGGATGCCCTCCTCATCGCCTCCGGATGCCGCATTGCCGGTTGGGTCGCGAAGGAGACGTCATTCGTAGGGGCGGCGACCGTGCTTGATGCGGGCGTACTGTCTGGAGTGGCGGCACTTGAGGCTGCGGCGGACGATCTCGTCTCCGGGCGTGCCGATGTCGCGATCGCAGGGGCTGTCACGCCACCCATGAGCAGGTCCCTGATCGAAGGGCTGTCCGGAAAGATCGCATTCTCTACGAAGGACGAGCTTTGCCCGTTCGACGGCGATGCGTGTGGGACAATTCCCGGTGAGGGCGGCGCGTTCTTCGTGCTAAAGCGCAGGTCGGATGCACTTGCGGCGCATGATCGCATCTATGCGCTTCTGCGGGGCATCGCGACATCATCCGAATCTCTCCCCATCGAGGAGTGCGCCTCCGCCGCCGGGGCGCCCATCTCCACGATCGCGATGATCGAGGCAGATGGGGCCGGCTTCCCGGAAGCCGATGCCGCCGACATTGATGTTGTGCAGAGGCTGTGGGGTATGCACCGTCCCGGAGGTGCGCTGGTTGGCATCGGTTCGGTGAAGGGAAACATAGGCCACTGCTTCACGGCATCCGCTGCGGCTTCGCTCGCGAAGGTCGCGATGTCGCTCCGGATGCGGGTGCTGCCGCCGCAGATAGCCGGGCGGCATCCGCTGGAATCGATTTCCAACGTGAACTCTTCGGCATACCTGCTCGACAGGGCGCGGCCTTGGATAATCGGCACGCCCACGCTCCCGCGCCGTGCCGTCGTGTGCGCGAACGATTTCGATGGCCGCCGTGCCGCAGTGTTGCTTGAAGAGGAGCCGGAGGACCGCAGATGATACGCGCCAAGGAAGATTTCTCGTCGAGCGAGATCGTGATAGTTCGAGCGGTGGACAGGGCCGCACTCGCTGAGGAGGTGGACCGTCTGCGCGGCTTTCTGGAACAGGCGCCGTCCGCCCCGCTCAAGGATGTCGCGTACACGTGTTCGAAGATGCAGGGATCGCATGTGGTGGCATTCGTGACGCAGACCGTCGAGGACTTGAGGTCTCGACTCGCATTTGCCTCGACGCGGATAGCCTCTGGGGCCAAACGCATCAAGGACAAGTCCGGGACGTATTTCGAGTCTGCCCCAATGGGCGGCAAGCTTGCATTTGTGCTTCCCGGGGGATTTGCCTTCTATCCTGACATGCTTTGCGATCTGGCCATACTCTTCCCGGAATGCAGGGGTGCGTTCGATGAGCTGGAGGAGGCGTTGGCCGGGACGGGGCCATTCTCTCCCGCGTCGTTCGTGTTCCCGCCGGCGGCGTACTACCGCAGGGATGCCGATGTGTTCTCTGCCGGGGGATATGCCGAATCGCTCGTCTCCGTCTATTCTGCGTCGATTGCCCTCGCACGCCTGTTCGCCGCCTGCGGAGTTGTTCCGGAAGGGCTTGTTGGGTTTTCTGGCGGCGACCTTGGCGCACTTGCCCTTTCCGGTGCTTTCGGCGCGTTCCCGCGAGCGGAACGGCTGTCGTTCCTCAAGGACATGTATCTGCTTTCCCGCAAGACGGTTGTGGGAATGCCGGCACCATCGGGAATGTCGCTGGATTTCGAGTGGCTTGGCAAGTTCAAGGCGGATTTCCGCAAGTTCGCGAAGTCGTGGGTGAAGAAGACCGCATCCACGCCAGTCTACTCGTGCGCTTCGTCCGCGCCCCTGTCTGAGAAGCCTCGCCATTCCCGCGATGAGGCGGCATTGATCTGGACAGAGCCGATCCACTTTGACGAAACCATCCGCCGGATGCATGCGGACGGTTTCAGGACTTTTGTGGAGGTCGGGCCGCGAAGCGTGCTAACATCCCTTGTGCGCGATGCCCTGCGCGGATGCGAGTTCTGCGCGATGTGCTCCAATACGATCCATCGTCCGGGGCTCGTGCAGTTCCAGCACGCCCTTGCGCAGCTTGCCGCATTTGGCTCGCCGGTGGACACCGCCCCACTGTTCGCGGGGCGGCAGGTTCGTCTGCTCGACCTTTCGTCACCACTCTCCATTGAGGTCAAGGCCGATTCAGAGATGCGCCTTTCGAGGCAGTTCCCGCACATTAATTTCCCCGGTGAAGCGCCGGTGTTCGCCGGAGATCGCGCCTCTGCCGGGCCGTCCAAGCCAGGTGCCCGCGCAAAGGCCAGGGCGGCTGCCGTCGCGGCGAGGGAGCGTCGCTTCACCCTGCTTGCGCTGCCGGCGGCGGCCGAGGTCATGGCTGAGCTTGCGGCGAGACTGGTGCCCAACCGAAGGCTGGTCGCCATGGACGATCTCCAGTCGAGCGGTTCCGTCGCGTTCGTGGATGACAGGCTGCGCATATCGGTGCGTGCGGAGAGGATACAGTCGTCAGACCCGTCCAAGGCGGTTGTCCGCGCAACTATCAGGGAGGCTGGCCCCAATTCTTCCATGACGTCTCCCGTATGCCTCGCCACGTTCACCTTTGACGACGATCTTCCGGAACGCACGGCCTTCGTCCCGACGCCGCTGGCCAATCCGAGAAGCGTCCACTGGACGGACAACGAGATATATCCCGAGCGGCTTGACTCCGGCAGGGGGCTCCAGTGCATACGCAAGGCCGATCTGTGGAGTGAGGGCGGAATCGACTACGAGGTGGAGGTGCCGCGCCTTGAGGGGGCTGTGTCGTACACGTCGCTGCCGCAGTGGGAACTGGATCCCCGTCTGCTCTCGGTAGTCGCCGACGGATTTGCGCTGTGGCGAAGCCACAAGCGGTTCGAGGGCACGTTTTCGCTTGCGTTCAGGCTCCGCCATCTGGCGATCTGCGCGGCATCCTTCAAGGAAGGGGCGAGGCTAAAGTGCTATCTCCGCATCCAAGACGGAACCGTAAACTCCCAGATTGCGGATGTGCAGGTGTCGGATGGCAATGGATCGCTTCAGCTTGCGCTATACGGATACGAGGAGCTTACCGAACGCGTTCCGGTTGAATATTGCAGGCTTGTGCTTTCGCCATCCGAATCGTATCTCACCCAGCCGCTTGGCCCCGAACTGCTTGGAAGTCCGGCCACGGCGATTTCGTCGGCATTGGTCACGGACATCCCCTATGCCATATTCGAACGCAATTCCGAGCTGTGGCTCAAGACCATGTCCCACATCGTGCTTGGCAAGGGAGAGCGTCGCGCCTTCAGGGAAATGACGGGCACCGTGCAGAGGCGCACCGAGTGGCTGTTCGGTCGCATCGTCGCCAAAGAGGCAGTCCGCCGTTTCGTCAAGGAGAACTACCAGGCAAGGTGGAGCTCGGCCGATATCCAGATATGGGCGGACGATCAGGGAAAGCCGCATGCGATAGGGGCCTGGTCAGACAACCTCAAGGCGCGGCTCGACGTCGCCATATCACACACGCGAGATTTCGTGGTGGCCGTAGTCGCGTCGAATGCCCGTGTCGGCGTAGATGCGGAACTCGCGTCGCGCGACCTGTCAGAGGAATTCACCAACGGCGTGTTTTCCAAGGATGAGCTTGAGCTTGCCGCAGAGAGTTCGGATGCGCCTTCGACGCTCATCCGGTTCTGGTGCGCGAAAGAGGCGGTGTCCAAGGCGCTCGGCACTGGGATACGCTACAGTCCGCGTGAACTTGTCGCGGAGTCGTTCGATGTGGCCACGGGCGAGATATCCGTCGCCCTCGACGGGCAGTGGCTCGATGCGTTCAAGGCGTTCAAGGGACGTCCGGTGCGCGTGAAGACGGCTCTCGTAAAGGGGCATGTCCTCGCGTCGTGCTTTGTGCCGGAGACGTTCTTCACCTGAGAGGCGGCTACGTTGGCGATGCTTTCTTTCCCTGAGGCACAATCGCATCATCGCGCAGGAAGTGTGGTATAATTGCGAGCATGAACAGGTGGATTGTAATTTGTTTGGCGGCGATCGCGTGTGCCGGATGCTTCGACAACAAGGGCAAGCCGGAGGATGTCCCTACGGTGATCGGGCTTCGGCCATTTGCCGAGACGAACCGGGCCGGCATCGTGCGGGTGATCCTGCGCGGCGACAAAGGCGAGTTGGCGGCTTCGCACTTGACGGGGCTTGATTCGATCAAGATGATAGACCTGTCGGAGCGTGGAACGAAGGAAGTGCCCGCTGCGGCCTTTGGCCTCAAGGGCCTGAAGGAGTTCTATTTCTGCCGGAACGGGATGGAGAGCATCCCTGACTTCTCGTGCTGGGCAGATACGCTCGACTATCTCAACCTCGACGACAACGCGATCACGGAGATACCGGCAGGCGTCTCGGCCCTCACGAAGCTCAAGTGGCTTAGGCTCAACGGCAACAAGATAAAGGCCGTGCCGAGCGAGCTGTCCTCGCTTAAGGATCTGCGCCGAATCTACCTGTGCAGGAATGCACTTGCCGCAGTGCCGGAGGTCATGAAGGAGTGGCCGATGATAGAGGACATATCCCTTGACGGCAATCCGATATCGGAGGTGCCGGAATGGCTCGTATCCCTGCCAAGGCTTCGCGGCGTGTCGCTGTGCGGCACTCGGATATCAAGATTGCCTTCGGACCTTTCAGGCTGGAAGCGGCTTGATTTCCTTGCGTTGAGTTCGTGTCCGGTGTCGAGGGAAGAGATGCAGCGCATACGCAAGGCGCTCCCCGACGTAGCGATTGTCTTCTGAGGTTCTTCACGTACAAGGGTAAAATATGCTGGAGATTTTTATGAAAACACACCCCTTGCGCAGAGAAAGGGTTTATCGTATAATGCGGCACATGAGTTTTCATAGATTTACAGTTTCCGCTCTCGCGGCGTTTGCGTTTGCGGGTGTTGTCGTGGCGCGGGCGGCAGATGCCGCAGCGGATGAGGACAACAAGCCTGCCGTGGAGACTATCCCTGCGGCGGAGAAGGCTAAGATGGATGACGAGTGTGCGTTCATCAAGGCCCTGATCGAGGCCAATATGCCCGATTTGGCATCCATGGTCATCGCGAAGGCCAAGGAGAAATGGCCCGTGATGTCCGCCCGCCTTGAGGTGCTGGAGCAGGAGGGCGATCTCCGCCTCGGCCACTTCGACAAGGTACAGGGCGTACTCGCAAAGAAGAAGAAGGGATCGCCGGAATACTGGGCTTTGAGCATCGCCATGGCCAACGCCTACTATGCGAGGCAGAAGCTGCCGGAGTGCCGCAAGCTGTACAGCGAGTTCTTCAAGGCGGTGCCGGTGCCGACGAAGGAACTCATGGACTTCTACGAGGAGGCCGCATACACGTGGATACAGATTCTGCGGGCCGAGAAGAAGTCCGACCAGGCGATTGCCGTGTATGATG
>CAVJWR010000005.1:0-15513 GCA_963653155.1 Limosilactobacillus gorillae | reverse complement strand
CTCAAGGATGACAGGTGGGCCACGTTCGGCGTGGAGGAGGCAGAGCTCTGCCTCCAGCTCGCCTCTACCGAGAAGGATCCCAAGAAACGCGAGGCATACATCAAGAAGGCCTCGCTTCGCGCCGACAGGCTCCTGTGGATGAGCGACTTGATAGTGCGGTTCGGCCAGGCTGTCGCCCTCAAGGCCCATTCGGAGATGGCACGCGGCAATGTCGCCCGCGCACAGGAACTGGTCAACGAATACCTCCCCCAGCTCAAGGACATCCACGAGCAGCTGAAGTCGCTCGACCCTGATGGTACTGAAGGCATGATACGCCTCTCGCCGATGCCAAACTGCCGCTATCTGCTTGCGGAGATGCTTTGGAATGAGGTCCAGAGGGAACTCAAGGAGCCCAAGCCCAACGACAACAAGATCAAGGATCTCCTCTTCGGCGCAAAGAACGGCGCGAAGCGCAACGGCTCCGGCGCATTCAACCATGCGATCAACGTGTTCGTGAAGTATCCTGAGTCAAGCTGGGCGGCCACTGCTGGTGAACTTTCCGAGACGATCCGCAAGTTCGTCAAGGATCGCTACAAGAAGGACATAAAGACTAACGTCACTGCCGCGCAGATCGACAATGTCCGCAAGATGCAGTTCAAGACGGCGAACGCCGCGTACCGCGAGGCTCGCTGGAAGGATGCGATCAAGGCGTTCCACGAAGTGCTTTCCCAGTATCCAGAAACGGAGAATTCGGTGAAGGCCGTGGCGCACCTTGCCGAGTGCTATTTCGAGGCGTGGCGCGAAACCCGTGACGCGAAGGAGAAGGCGGGTCTTCGCTTGGACTGTGATGCCGTAGAAGGGTATTTCGCCGAACGCTTCTCGGGCCTGAACCCGAAGTGGGTCAGGGCGGTTGGCGACGATGTGCTCCGCCTTGCCGGGCGCGAGATGTCCACCGGTAGCCGTGCGCAGAGCCAGCGTCTGTACGATACGTATTTCCGCCTGTACCCCACGCACTATCAGGCGGCGCAGATGGCGATGTCCCTGGGCGGCGCGGCGTTCAAGGCCGAAGACTACAGTCAGGCCCTGCATTATTTCGACACGGTGATAAACCAGTATTCGAATTCCACCTACCGTGTGCAGGCCCTTCAGATGATGTCGGCATGCTATGGCAAGGAAGGTGATGTGGCCAAGCAGATCGATTACCTCAAGCAGTATCTCGCGGCGGCGAAGATGGTGACGGATCGCGTCAATGCCCGCCTTTCCCTCGCGATGCTTGAGCGCAACCGCGGCTTGGAGCTTTATCAGGATGCGGAGACCAACGCTGTCGCTGAGGCTGCGACCGCACTGCGCAAGGAAGCCGCCGTATCCGTGCTTTCCGCCGTGAAGGATTTCCGCCTTGCCGCGAAGGATTCCGCCGCCGGCATCGAGTCTCCGCTTACGTCTTCGGACGACAAGAAGAAACTCGCGATGGTGCGCGAGCAGGCCCAGTTCCTGGAAGGCGACACGTGGCAGCACCTGAAGCATCCAATCGGCAAGATGGACGAGAAGGCGTTTATGGCTCAGGCCGCGAAGTGCTACAGTTCGTACATGGAGACTTCCCCGAGGGGCAAGTATGCTCCGCGAGCCCTCGTGATGCTTGGCACTGTGTATTCCGCATCGGGAGACATGGCGAAGTCCAAGGAGGCGTTTGCGCGGCTCGCCAAGGATTTCCCGAACACCGCAGAGGCGAAGAACTCAGTGCCGCTTTTCGCGAAGGCCCTCATGGACATGGGACGCAAGGCAGAGGCCGTGGAGCAGTACGAGCAGATGATCAAGACTTCCGGCAACTACACGCCGAAGCAGTTCCTCGATGCCGGCGATGCGCTTGTTGACTTCAAGGCTTACGACACGGCGCAGATGATCTACCAGAAGGTCGCGGATCTCGCGAAGGGCACCCCGAACGAGGCCTATGTGAAGGCTTATGCGCAGCTTGGCGAGGCAAAGGCCCTCTTTGGCGCCGGGCGCAACGCCGAGGCGCATGAGGCTTTGGACAAGTTCATCGAAGGCAACTCCCGCAGCGCACTCGTCGTTGATGCGTACCTGATGCTCGCGAAGGTGGCTTCGGAGGAGGGGCGTCGCGAACGCGAGAACAATCTTCGCACCAAATACTTCAACGCTGCGGTTGGCGCAGTCAAGAAGGTTCGCCAGTACCGTCCGGAGATGGAGGACGAGATGATGCTTGAATCGTCCGATGTGCTTGTGCGCAAGATGGAGGCCGAGGAGACGATGCAGCTCAAGGCCGAGGCGGAGGCAACCCTGCGTCTTGCGGTCGGCGGTTTCCAGGCGTTTCTGCAGTCGCACCAGCCGGATGACGAGCATCCCGTCTCGAAGATGACCCCGAAGCAGCTGAAGAACCTTGAGCGCTGCTATGCGACGGCGTTGCCGCTCATGGCGAAACTCCTCCCGAAGCAGGAGGACAAGAAGGAGTTTGCGCAGAAGATCGTGGAGTATGGAGAGACGTATCTGGACATCTTCCCGAACGGAAAGGCCAAGACTTCGGTGCAGAACAGCATCAACCAGGCCAAGGCTGAACTTTGATGAACTGACGGTTTTAAAGGCAAAGGAACAAGACTGATGAAAATGATTCTGGCGGCAATTGCGCTTTCGGTGTCTGCGGCGGCATTCGCTGCGGCTGGAGACATCATAGGTACGATCACTGACGCACAGGGCCCGCACAAGGGCATCGTGCGCTACAGTCTCAAGTCGAAGACCTACTTTGTGACGACCAAGCAGAACGGAGCCGTGCTTGAGGCGGAAATCGCCCCCTCAGACGTTACCGAGATGGAAATTGCGGAACCCGCCGGCTGGGACAAGGCCGTGGATAACGTCCAGAAGGGACGCGCGACGGCATCCATCAAGTACTTCGAGGGGATAGTGAAGCAGTACAGTCACTTGCAGTGGGATCTGCGCGCGGCGCGGTTCCTTGCCGAGGCATACCTTGCGTCCGGCGATGCGGAAAAGGCCTACGACGCGTGCAATTCGGTTGTGAGGGCGGATCCCCTGAACGCATACTCTGGCGAACTTGCCCCGATCTACTGGAAGGTGCTGATCAAGATGGGCAAGAAGGATCAGCTTGAGAAGCTTCTCGTCAGGGCCGCCGCGTCCGGCGACCGCTATTCGAGCGGCGCGGCGCTGATTGGCCGTGGCGACCTGATCCTCGCTTCAGGCGAGTCGGCGGAATCCCTGCGCTCTGCGCTTGTCGACGGCTATCTCCGCGTGGCGCTGATGTATACGGATGGCAAGATCGCGGAGCAGCTTCGTCCAGAGGCCCTTGCCAAGGCTGCGCAGTGCTTTGAGAAGATCGGTCAGGCCGGTCGCGCCGATGCGATGCGTGGTGAACTCAAGCGGCTGTATCCGAACAGCGTCTGGGCCAAGCAGTGATGACTTGAATGTTTGTTTTTGACAGATTGACCGGCCAAAGAGGCTGTGGATCTTAAAAAGAAAAGGAAAAATCATGAGCATGAAGAAGATGAAGAAGGCTACAATGGCGGCGATGATCCTCCTCGGGTGCGTTTGCGCTCCTGTGGCGGCCACCATTTCGTATGGGCAGCTGACGGATGACAAGGGCAATGTCGTCGAGTCGGATACGTCCAAGCAGAGCACCAATTCCGGCGGCGGCTTCTATGACATCGTCTTCGGATCGGGAATCGTGGGCATGCTCCTGTGGTTTGCCCTGTTTGGCGATGGCGCAATGGCCATCTACTTTGCGGTTGACTGCTATGTGCTCATCAAGCCCGGCAAGCTGATGCCCCAGAAGCTCATCTCCAATGTGCAGCTCGCGATGGCGGAAGGCGATGTGCAGAAGGCCATAGACGCTTGCAAGAGCGAGCCGAGCTGCATGAGCAACATCCTCGGGGCGGCGTTCCAGCATGTCGAGGAGGGCTTCGATGTGATTCAGGAGGCCGTGACTGCCGCTTCCGACCTTGAGCAGGAAAAGCTGATGCAGCGGCTGAACTGGATTGCCGTGTGCAGTAACCTCGGTCCGTCCCTCGGCCTTCTCGGTACGGTGCAGGGAATGATCCTTACGTTCCAGGCGTTGGCATCCGGCGGCGCGGGAGATGCCGCCATGTTGGCTAACTCGATTGGACAGGCATTGTGGACGACCGCAGCCGGCCTTATCGTGTCGATTCCATCCATCACTATATTCTATGCCCTCCGCAACAAGGCCAACCAGCTGATCCTCCGCATGACGGCCGTCACGATGGAGCTTCTGAACAACCTCCGCAATGTGGAGATTGCACCTGAGGCAGAGGAAGAGGCCGCTCCGGCTGAAGCCTAAAGTTTCGAAGGGAGCCAGAATACAATGGCCCGCAAAGCCCAGGAGAATCCACAGCTCGACATGACGCCGATGATCGACGTCGTGTTCGAGTTGATCATATTCTTCGTCGTCACGCTCACGCAGTGCAACGCCAAGGATGAGACGATACGTCTCGAAGACGGTACGCACGGCATAGAGCTTACGCCGGAAGAGATGCCCCCTACGCAGATGACCGTGGATGTGGCGCGCAATGGCCGCATATCCATGGGCGACATCACCATGACGCCCGAGCAGATCGGTCAGCGCGTAAAGGAGCGCAAACGCAAGTTCGGCGAATTCCCGGTGCTCATACGTGCGGACAAGAATGCCCGGCACGAGGCGGTTGCCCGCGTGATGAACGCATGCACCGCCAACGGCATCTGGAAGATATCCTTCATGGCTATCCATGAGCACAAGGCGAAATAACGGAGCGCATTCAGATGGCACGTAAACCGCAGGATAATCCGCAGCTCGACATGACGCCGATGATCGACGTGGTGTTCGAGCTGATCATATTCTTCGTCGTCACGATCAAGCAGGAGGACATTTTCTCCAAGCTTAACGCGAACCGTCCCGCACCCGCTTCATCCTCATCTTCCGAGGAAAACGATACCCAGGTGAAGATCGACATCGGGTCTGGCGGTCTGGTGTTCAATGGGCGGCTCATGAGCCCGAAGCAGTTCGACCAGAGCATTCGCGAGATCTCGAAGACATCGAAGAACGCAATGGTCACCATTCGTTGCTCACTGGACTCGTACCACAAATATCTTGTGTTTGCCCTTGACACGTGCAACAAGTACAAGATGTTCAACGTATCCGTGTTCACCATATAGCATAGTCAATGCCCTTTCCCCTCTTTCTGGCATTGAAGTACCTGAAGCCGAAACGCTCGGTGACGTCTGTCATCACGTGCGTTTCGGTTTTGGGTGTACTGTTGGGAGTCGCCGCCGTCATAATCGTGCGGGCGGTGATGACCGGCTTCGGCGACATGTGGGAAAGGAAGATACTCGACTTCAAGCCTCACATATCCATAGTCCCCTATGCGTCTGGCAGGGTCATTGAGAACGAAGATGCGATAGTGGACAGGATCGAGAAGATACCCGGGGTTGTCGCCGCCACTCCGGAGATCGACACCCGGTGCCTTCTTGAGCACGACGGTCGCGTTTCCGCGCCTATCGTGCTTGGTGTGGACCAGCAAAGGTTCAGCAGGGCGTACAGGCTTGGGGTTCCGCGTTCCGGAACGTATGACCTTGATGGCGATTCCATTGTTCTGGGCGTAGACCTCGCGAGGCAACTCGGCGTATGGACTGGTGACGACGTTACGGTCTATTCGCCGAAGACGCTCGTTGACCGGGACGAGATCGTCCTGCCTGTGAAATGGCGTGTGGCGGGCATATTCTCGTCCGGACAGCGCGACTATGATTCTGGCTTCGCCGTTGCCTCGCTTGCCAACATGCGGGAGCTCATGGGACTGGACAAGGGCGGTGTATTCGCCATACACATAAAGTGCGAACAGCCGGCCGTGCCGGCCCAGTTCGACAGTGTGTGCGATGCGGTGCGCAAGGTCGCGAATGGTCGCATGATAACATGGCGCGAGGCGGACCGTGAACTGTTCAATGCGCTTGCGGTTGAGAAGAACATGACTGCCCTACTGCTGATGCTCATAACAGTGGTGGCCCTTTTCTGCGTGATGAACACGCTTCTCGTCCTTACCGTGCAGAAGACTGCGGAGATAGGCCTACTGAAGGCACTCCGCTTTCCTAAGCGTCGCATCATGGCCGTATTCATGGTGCATGGGCTGTTCCAGTGTACGGTTGGCGTTATACTTGGTCTGCTTACCGCATGGGGTGTGCTTGCGAACCTACAGACGCTTGTGGAGAAGCTGGCCCATTTCGGGATCGAGGTGTTTCCGAAAGCCGTGTATGGGCTTGATTCGATTCCATACAGGCTTGTCGCATCCGATGTCGTGTGGGTGGTGGCGATCGTGTATGCCTTTGGCATCCTTGCATCGCTTGTCCCCGCACTGCTCGCGGCGTGCAAGCGGCCAGTCGATGCCCTCGGCAAGGCATAGCCGCACTGGACGCCCTCCGGAGAATGCGCTTGCGCCATGCAATGGCGCGATTGGCGGGGCTATCCCCTGGCGGCGTCTGGGCGCGAGTCGAGGCGGTACTGCCGGGGCGTGACGCCGAACGCCGCATGGAACGCGTTGGAGAGGTGGGCGGCGTGGCAGAAGCCAGTCTCGGAAGCAATGGCCTCGAGCTTGTCGTCGGTGGACCTCAGGCGGAACTTGGCCTGGCTGAGGCGCATGAGGATCACTTCCTTCGTGACTGAGTGCCCACGCTCGGCTCTGAAAATGGCTTCCAGCGCGGTCGGCTGCATCCCGATGGCGCGGGCAACGTCCCCCGCGCTGAAGGATGCGGCAATGTTCTCCATGATGTAGGAGAGCGCCGCCCGCACGGCGGGGTCATAGGCGGCCATTGCGTCGGTGGAGTCCCGTGTCGCGATGCCGAGCGGAGGAATGAGGAACGAAGGTGGGGCAGACGGCTTGCCGCCCGGAGTGCGCCGGCTCCTGCCGGACATGAGGCGCTCCAGGAGCGCAGCTCCCTCGTAGCCGACCCGCTCATGGTCGTGGCGGACGGACGAGAGCGGGACGGACTGGTTCTCGCATAGAATCCGGTTGTCGTCGACCCCGAGTATGGAGACTTCGTCCGGCACGGATATGCCAGCGTCTCGGCAGGCATTCAGCACCTTGGTCGCGTCGTAGTCGGAGTAGCAGAACACCGCCAGCGGCTTCTCGGCGGCCTTCAACCTGTTTGCGAGCGGAGCCAGCTTTGAGGTGACGAACCACGGGACCTTCGCCCCCAGCCGCCGCTCGAAGCTTGCGTGCCGAAGATGCTGAATGTTGCCCCGCTTGCTTGAATAGAAGGCGACCTTCCTGAAGCCGCGCTCCAGGAAGTGGTCGGCGGCGAGACTGCCGATCGCTGCGTTGTCGCCGCAGACCCTCGGCAGGTCGATCTCCGGGCAGGCCAGCGTGAGGTCAACGACAGGGATGCGCCGCCTGCGGCAGCTCGCCACCGCGTCCATGAGCGCGCCGTGCCTGCGCTCGAGCATCATGAGCGCACCGTCGCCGGTCCAGTCTCGCGGTGGCGCTCCGCGCTCCCCGATGGTAAGGTGCCACGCATGGTTCTTCGCGAAGCGCGCAATGCCTCGGAAGCGCTCCGGCGGCACCGGGCTTATGAGAAGCAGCACGTTGCGCCCCATGGATTGTCTCACAAGTCTCGTCTTCATGCCCGGGATTGTATCAGACGATACAGGAATTTGCAATATGGATGCGGGAAAATGCAAAAATTAGTTTGGCGCGAAAATGTCCGCGCTTGATAAAATACGGGGCATGTGCACTTGGAGTGCGCAGAGGTACGCAAACGGGAAATAAGAAAATGACAGTCTACATAGGAAAAGACAAGCTGGACATGGCCGCACACGCGGCGAAGATGGCGGGCGACAGGGTGCGCGAGGCGATCGCACTGCGCGGAGGGGCGCGGATCATCGTGGCGACGGGCGCGAGCCAGTTCGAGTTCATGGCGGCGTTCGTGAAGGAGCCGGGCATCGACTGGACGAGAGTGGAGGGCTTCCACCTCGACGAGTACGTGGGTCTGCCGGCGACGCACAGGGCGTCCTTTCGCAGGTACATGCGCGAGCGATTCGTCTCGAAGACGCCGCAGCCGCTCAAGGCGTTCAACGAGGTGAACGGCGAGTCGGCGGACCCGGATTCCGAGATCGTGCGCTTGGAGGCGCTTCTGCGCACGGCTCCGATCGACGTAGCGTGCGTGGGCATCGGCGAGAACGGGCATCTCGCGTTCAACGATCCGCCGGCGGACATCGACTGCGAACGAGCCTACAAGGTGGTGCCGCTTGACGACAAGTGCCGAATGCAGCAGGTCGGCGAGGGCTGGTTCGCGACGAAGGACGAAGTGCCGCCCCGGGCGTTCTCGATGACGATGAAGCAGATTCTATGGTCGCGGGCGATCGTCTGCACGTGTCCCGACTCGCGCAAGGCCAAGGCGGTGAAGGGTGCGCTCGAAGGGCCAGTCACTAACATGCTCCCGAGTTCGTTCATGCAGCTCCATCCAGACTGCGGGATGTTCCTCGATCCGGCGAGTGCGTCGCTGCTGTGGAAGAGGGAGGAAAAATGATCGAATGGTCGAATTGAGAAATGAGGGGAAACGATGACGAACAGGCGCGAGTTTCTTAAGGGCATGGCCTTGTTGGCGGGGGCTAGCGTGGCCACCGGGCGCGTGTGCGCGAAGGGGGCTGGTGGAGGCGTAGCGGACGCGCCGATGCGGAACTTCCGCTGCGCACCCATGAAGGGCGGCATCTGTGTCGGAGTAGTCGGCGTGGGAGTTCGCGGCTACGCGGCCGCGATGCGTCTCCTGCAGGTGCCGGGCGTCTCCGTGACGGCCGTCTGCGACATCCGCGCCGAATACGCCAACAAGGCGGCGAAGGCGGTGCACGGCAAGTCCGGGGCGGCGCCCCTCGTCTTCAGCGGGACGGCAGAGGCCTACAAGGGGCTTTGCGACTCGGGCATGGTCGACGTCGTCTACAACGCCACGTCGTGGGACGCGCATGTGCCCATAGCCGTGTACGCGATGAAGGCCGGCAAGCATGCGTTCATCGAGGTGCCGAGCGCGATGTTCGTGGACGAGTGCTGGGAACTCGTCGAGACGGCGGAGAAATGCCGCGTACACTGCATGCAGCTAGAGAACTGCTGCTACGGCGAGGATGAGTTGCTTGCGCTCAACCTCTGCAGGCTCGGGATGCTCGGCGAACTCATCCACGGCGAGGGCGCCTACATCCACGACCGCCGCTGGCAGATATTCAACGATTCGCAGTGGGAGCGCTGGCGCAACCGCTGGAACGAGAGGCACGCGGGCAACTACTACTCGACGCACGGACTCGGGCCCATCTGTATGGACATGGGCATCAACCGAGGAGACCGCCTCGACTACCTCGTCTCCGTCGATTCGCATCAAGCCGGCTACGAGGCGTTCGCCCGCGCGACGCTCGCGGCGGACAATCCGCTCCGGGGCGAGCGCTTTGCGATGGCGGACATGAACGTGACGACGATACGCACGGCGAAGGGGCGCACGATCATGCTCCAGCACGACGTCTCGTCGCCGCGTCCTTACTCGCGCCTCAACCTCATCGCCGGTACGAAGGGGGTGCTCCGCGGATACCCACGACTGGAGATATGCCTTGAGGGCATGGACGAATGGCCTCTGCACGGTGGGCACCATGCGTTCTTGGGGGAGAAGACGGCGCAGATCAAGGCCGCCTACGCGCACCCGCTCATCCGCGAGGCAGGCGAGATCGCGAAGAAGGTCGGCGGGCACGGCGGCATGGACTACCTGATGGACCTCCGGTGGGCGTACTGCCTGCAGCGGGGCCTGCCGCTCGACACAGACGTCTACGACCTCGCGAGCTGGTGCGCCGTGAGTGAGCTGACCGAGCGCTCGGTCAGCAGCCGCGCACGGACGATGGACGTTCCCGACTTCACGCGAGGCGCGTGGAAGACGCCATACAACTCGAACCTCATGGACGCGACGATCGACGTCGGCTGAAGTTTATCTGACGAATCAAGTGCGAGAAAGGAGCAGATATGGTTACGACGAAAGAATTCGGTACGCTGTTCGGGCACGGAAAAGTCAGGCGCTGGGCGTGTGTCGTGACATGCGCAGCCCTTTCCGTAGGCGCCAGTGCGGAAACCTACACATGGACGGGGGACGGGGAACAATGGGCGTCTCCGGCCAACTGGTCCCCCGCAGGTGTCCCGTCGGCTGGTGACACTGCGGTCTTTCCGGTCTCGGCGGACATCTCGTCCGACTTCAGCGTCGGCACCGGGGAGACGGCCCTGACGATTTGCGTGGAGTCCGGCGCGACCGTGTGTGTCAGCGGCGCGATCTCCGGGAGTGCGCCGATCGTGCTTGAGGGCGGAGGCGTGGTCGAGTTGGCGGGGGCGAATGTGTTTACGGGTGCGCTTTCGGTCAGATGCGGGACGTTTCGTGCGCTTTCGGACGGTGCGTTTGGCTCGGTCGAAGGCGGCACGATCTTCACGGCGCGCGACGCGACGACGCGCTGGCACTTCTGCGGCATCACGACGGGAGAGGACCTTTCGTTTGACAATTCGCCGGGCGGGAACGCAATTGAGTTCCCGGCGGCTTCGACGAATGTCTTCAACGGCGTCTGGCGGCGGCTGAAAGAACAGTATCGCGGGACGCTCCGCGAGCATGCGTCCGTGAGGTTCAACAAGGACTTCGTCGGAGGAATCCAGTACATGACGTTTGCGCTGAACGATGGCGCGGTGCTTGATTTCAACGCCTCGTTCAGCAGTCTGGGTGACGGCGGAATGCCGCGCCTGTCCGGGACTGGCACGGTCATTTACCGCAAGCCGGTGTCGGTCAAGAGGCAGTCTGACTACGGCTTCTCGTTCCAGTTCGGCGGCACGATGAAGTTCCTGGGCGAGAACATTCTCGGCATCGGGCCGGATGCGGTCGCAATTTCGAGCCACCTGGGGAACTACACGTACCGCAGTACGCTTGATATCGCCGGGAACGACCAGACCTGCGGATACCTTGCGGCCTATGCGACGGACATCGTATCGACAGGTGGCGAGGCGACCTTGCACGTGCTGAATGACCTGACCCCGACGAAATGCGCGAATGACGGTGTCTTCGCGGGGAAGGTCATCGGGCGCGTGAATGTCTCCGTCGAGGGATGTTCGGGGCTTGACGCCCTGACACTGTCGGGCGCATCGGAATCGACGGGCACACTGTCCGTTCGTTCCGGCGGGAAGGCGGTGCTCACGGAGACTGGCGCCTGGGGCGATGGCGACGTTGACATAGGAAACGGATCTTCCGTGACGGTCGGAAACGCGGATGCGCTCGGGAGAATGTCGGCTGTCAGGATCGAAGACGGCGGGGCACTCATTGTCCCGGAGGGGACGGCCTTGTCTGTTCGCGCCTTGACGCTGGGATCGGAACTGGGCTTGTACGGGCAGACTTATGCGGCGGCGGATTCGCCGCTGGAGGGGGTCGTAAGAACGGACCTGATCCAGGGCGGCGGGACGGTTGCCGTCTGCGGCGGCGACGTCCGCACATGGAAAGGCCTTGCGGGCGGAGTTTGGTCTGGGCCTTCTAACTGGTCGCCGGAGGGCGTGCCGGGCGATGGCGACACGTTGAGGTTTGATGCGTCGATGGCGGCCGTGTCGTCCGTCAACGACTTGTCGGGCCTGTCTGTCGCGGCTCTTGAGTTTACCGGCGGGCAGGCAATCGCCGTCTCCGGCAACGAGGTCAATTTGGCCAGCGGAGGCCGGCTGACGGCAGAAGGATGCTGCGACGGCGTCTCGTTCGGACTGCCGTTGGCGTTCTCCGGGGAACGCGAAGTCGTCATCCGATCTGTCGCGTCCGGCGCGAACGTCTCGACATGGACGTTCACCGGGGCGTGGCGCGGCGCTTCGCCCGTCCGGTTTGACGGCGACCACACTGGCGTCTATCACTTCCGGCAGGAGTCGCCATCGTTCGACGGCGAACTGCGGCTCGTCAACGCCGGGGAGTACCATCTCCATGCGGCGGCGGCCCTTGGATCGACCGTCGGCGTGACCCGATACGAGGTGCGTCAGGGCGATTACGAGGCCAACTCGGATCGCGTCGTCGAGCCTCTTTACATGCATGGCATCGATACGTCCGAAAACTTCCACATCGCCGGTCTGGCGTCGCGGTCGCTGCATTTCGCGGCCGGAACTACGAATCATCTGCGTGGCGCGGTTGACGTGCCGCAGGATCGCTATGACACGAAGGTGCCGGACACCGAGCGATTTGTCATCGGCAGGGACGCCCGGCTGACGGTTTCGGGGCCTGTCTCGCAAAAGGCCATTGATGGCTCTGACGCATTCGACCTAGTGCTGCTTGTCGGCGAAGAGGGGTCGACGGTCGAGCTCACCTCGGAATGGGGGGCTTGCGGCGGCATTCGGGCATGCCCGGTCGCCGGTGCGCGGCTTGCCCTGAAGCATCCGCAGACGAAGGCGGGCTTTGTCGGCATCTTTGGCGGAGGAACGCTGGCCATGGCGTGCGAGAACGCCCTTGGGGCGAACGGCGAGACACCTCTGTTGCTTGGCAGCAATCGCTCCAACGCGATCGATCTCGGTGGGCATGAGCTGACGGTTGGACAGGTCACTCCCTATGGCGGACACGACAGCTATGCGCGGGCGACGACGTTCGCCAACGGAAGCCTTGTCCTGACGCGTGCGGATACGGTCTTGAAGGGCTCGCTGGGCGCGGGGCTTTCTGTACGGGCCGCGATGATAGGCATCCTGTCGCTCCTGCCAGCCTCCTGCGCGTCGGACGTGGTGCTGATTGTCGATGCGGATGCGCACATTCTCATCGGGGAGGCCGTCGCGCTTCCGCTGGCGACGCTGACGATTCGGGACGGTGGGCGCTTCGAGCTTTCCGCAAACGCCTCGTTGGCGAAGTCAAGCGGCGTCTCCATCGAGGCGGGCGGCAAGGTCATCCTGTCTGCGATGGTTGACCAGACGATAGGGTCTTTGGTTCTGGGCGGTGATTCGCAGACGGGCGGACTCTCCTACGGATCGGCTGAGTCGGACGCCGAAGTCCGAGACAGCGCCTATTTCGGCGGCACGGGAAAGCTCAGGCTGGTCGGCGTGGTCGATAGTGCTGTCCGCCTGTGGAAGGGGCAGTCGGGCGGTCGATGGTCGGATCCCGACAACTGGAACCCGAAAGGCGAGATCGGTTACGGCAATGTCCTTGTCTTTGATTCGGGCGAGCAGGCGGCGATCTCTTCGGTCAACGACTTGGCGCACGTCAAGGTCTCGGCCATTCGCCTTGAGGGGCAGGGCGAAATCGTCCTGGCCGGCGAACCGTGCGGCATCCTGACGTCGGGAGAGGGCCTTTTGGGCGCAGACGATTCGACCGCCCGCGTTCGGTTCGACCTGCCGCTCTCTTTGATCCCCGATGACTCGGATCCGCTTCGTGTCCGCGTCGGTAGGGATCAGACCTTTGTGTTCCACGGTCCCCTCGGCGGCGCGGCCGATCTCCTACTGACGGGAACGGGCGCCGTTGAATTGCGCGGCGACAATGCGTTTACGGGGAAGATGACGGTCGAGAACGGGATTCTAGATGTCTATTCCGATGCGGCGTTTGGCACGTGCGATGGCAAGACGGAGTTCCTCATTCCGGATTCGGTCGCGGACGGAGGCCGTCCGCCGGCCATCACGTTCCACGGGATAACGACGTCCGAAGTCATCGAGTGGCGGCAGAATTATGGAGGGTACGCTGGGGTTTTCCCCGAAAACACCACGAATGTGTTTAACGGCGCGTTTACTGGGACGGGCGGACAGCCGCGCTGGCAGATGCGCGCGAACGCGGAAGTTCGCATGAACGGTCCGATGTCGGGCGTAAACGTGTTTACCGTCATGTCGGGCAAGGGGTCTCGGCATGTCGTTGGAGGCGCCTATTCCGCGAGCAATTTTCGTTTCTCGGGCGATGGCGAGTTGTGTGTCGCGAACACGCTCTCGCTCAATGCCCCGGAGTATGCGCTGCTCTACGAGTCAGGCTCGCCCCTGCTGTCCTTTGCGGGGGAGAATCTCCTGAAGCTCGGAGATGCGGCTTACGGTGTGCCTCCCCTGTCCGTGGCCGTGGGCACGGTTGACCTGAATGGGCATTCGCAGCAGACCCTGTCGCTCTGCGGCACCTCTTCCGTGACGATCACTAATTCGGGTGCGCGGGCTGGCATCCGTCTGCTGACGCACAGTGAGTGGAACGTCCCGTGTTCGGGCGGCATCGCCATCGGGAAGCTTCCGCCGTACCGGTTTGACGGTCGCATCACGGGACTTATCGACTTGACGGTCGAGGGGGCGGCGGCAGTCCAGTACCTGTCCGGCGCGAACTCGTCGACGGGGACGCTGACGGTCATAAGAGGTGCGGCGGTGTGCCTTGAGGGGAACGGCCAGTGGGCGGGCCAGGTCGATGTTCGGGATGGCTCCCGCCTGACTTTCGAGGACGCCGGCAGGTTGAGCCGCCTGTCGGATCTGTGGCTGTCGGGTAGCGCCGAGGTCCGGATCCCCGCAGGGAAGCGTATCCGCATCCGCGACCTGTATGTTGACGGGGATCGTCAGCCCCACGGGGAATACGGCATCCAGTTCGGCGGCGAGCATTTCCCGGGCGAAGGGGTCTTGTGTACGTCCGGCGGCGGCATGAAGCTTGTCGTCAGGTGATCTAAAGGGAGAGGAAACATGAATTCGTTTCTGTCTTGTCGTGTGTTTGTCGGCGTGTCCGTCCTGTCGTTGTCCGGGTTGTGTGCTTCGGTCGCGCTGGCGGAAGGGTCTGCGCGGGGATTTGATCGGGGGAAGCTGAACATCGGTGCCTACTACCTCTCGGAGAAGGCGCAGACCGAAGACCATATCCGCGACGTGCGCGATTGCGGAGTGGATTTCCTCGTCAGCATGTCCGGCGGGGCGCAGATGAGGAAGACATACGACTTGCTCCACAAATACGGGATCGGCGCTTTTGTCATCCTGACGTCTCCCTACTGGAGCGAGGCCCTGCACCTTGCGGGGAAGGACATCGCGCAGATCCTGCCCCTTGAAAGGTGGACCCGGAATGCGGAACGGCATGTGCTGCGCGACCACCCGGCGGTCTGGGGATATGATCTTGGCGACGAGCCGGGCGCGGCTTCCTTCCCGTTCTACGGAAAGGTGGTGCGGGCGATCCGGGAGAAGTGCCCCGAAAAGGCATTCTACTTGAACCTATACCCGAATTGCGTTCCCAAGGAGGACGAGCGGCAGGTCCCGGGCGAGCCGAATGTCTTTTGGGATGCCGACACATACGAGGAGTACATTGGCAGGTTCTGCGAATCGGTCCCGCTGGACTACGTCTGCTATGACTTCTACCTTTACCGCCAGCCGGAACGGCGCATACCGCTCTCTTACGAGAACATGCGCACCGTGTCGGAGGCTTGCCGCCGACACGGGCGCGACTTCTGGACGGTCCTTCAGGTGAACTCCAGCGAGAAGGGGCGTCCGACGAGCGTTGCGCGGCTCCGCTTCCAGGCCTACCAGGCGATGGCGTATGGCGCGACCACGCTACTGTGGGCGTGCAACTCCCCGGGGAGGTGGCCTCACAACGTGC